>JAJISH010000352.1 GCA_022848825.1 Thermoplasmatota archaeon | reverse complement strand
CGGCCTGCAGTTCCTTGGGCAACTTCTCGAACCCGCAGTTCTCGGTCGACCACAGCGCCCTTCCCGTCGTGACGCTCCTGACCGAGCTAGCAAATCCGAACATCTCCGCCACCGGTGCCCTCGACTCTATGTTCGCCATGTCGCCGTCCTGATCTATGTTCTCTATGACCGCCCTTCTCTGCTGCATCTCTCTTGTGGCGTTGCCCATCATGTCCTGCGGGACGTTGATGAACACCTTCTGCTTGGGCTCCAGAAGGAGTCTGCCCGCCTGGCACATCGCTCCGTAGATCGCCGATCTCACGGCGGGAATGACCTGAGCGGGTCCTCTGTGGATGCTGTCCTCGTGCAACTTCGCGTCGACGAGCTTCACTTTGACCCCCTGACACCTCTCCTGTCCGAGGGGACCCTTTTCCATCGCCTCCGTGAATGCATCATTGCACAGCTCAATCGTCTCGTGCAGGTACTGGATCCCCGAGGTCGCGTTGACGAACATGTTGGTGTTGTGGATGACCAAGACGTTCTTCGCCAGCTTCTTGTCCCACCCCATGTCCTGGAGCTGCTTCGCAAGTTCCTTGGCGTGCTTTATCTTGCCGCCCGATTGGATCTCCCCGTCGAGAATGCTCCTCACCACCTCCTCCTCGAGAGGCTCGACCTCCAGGTAGAAGCGGTTGTGCTTGTTCGGGGACTTCCCCTCGAAGGCTCCTCCCCTGCCCTCTATGGATTCCCGGTAGACGACAATGGGCTCGGAGGAAGTTATATCCACGCCGTGATCGTTGACTATCCTGTACTCGGTTATCTCCAGATGGAGCTCTCCCATTCCTGACAGGAGATGCTCTCCCGTCTCCTGGTTGATGTCGACCTGGATCGATGGATCGGCCTTTGATATGATCCGTAGGACCTCTACCAGCTTGGGCAGGTCCTTCGTGTGCTTCGCTTCGATGGCGACCGTGACGACAGGCTCCGAATAATGGACGATCTTCTCGAACGCCTCCATGTCCTCCAGAGATGAGACCGTCGCGCCCGCCACCGCGTCCTTCAACCCAGAGGCGCAGACTATGTTGCCGGCATCGATCTCATCCACCGTTATCCTGTCCGCTCCGACGGAAAGGGCGACGGTCTGCACCCTGTTCGGATTGGGCATTCCAACTATGTGGAGGATCTGCCCCTTCTTCATCTTCCCGCTGAAGAGGCGGCCGACGGATATCTCGCCTGCGTGAGGGTCCATGATTATCTTGGTGACCATGAAGGCCACGGGGCCGTCCCGTCTGCAGTTGTACATGGACTTCCCGATGTCCGAGTCGAGGTCCCCGTGCCAGATCTGTGGTATTCTGATCTTCTGGGCCTCGATGGGGTCGGGCATGTGCGTCACAGTCATGTCCAGCAGGATCTGATGTATGGGGGCGACCTTTGCCAGTGTCTTCTGGTCCTCCTTCGCGCAGTAGTCAAAGGCGTCCTTGAACGTTATCCCGCTTCTCTTCATGAATGGGGCCGAGATCGCCCAGTTGTAGAAGGCGGAACCGAAGGCCACGCTGCCGTCCTCCACCTTCACCACCCATTTCTCCTTGAACTCCTCTGGTGCGAGCTTCTTGATCCTCTCGTTGACCTCCGCAATGATCTTGAGGAACCTGTTTTGCATCTCTTCCGCATCGACCCTGAGCTCGTTGATCAGTCGGTCGACCTTGTTTATGAAGAGGATGGGCTTCACCTTCTCCTTCATCGCCTGCCTGATGACCGTCTCGGTCTGCGGCATCACTCCCTCGACGGCGCATACGAGGATTATCACGCCATCGATCGCGCGCATCGCGCGGGTGACATCCCCGCCGAAATCGACGTGACCAGGCGTGTCTATCAGATTGATGAGATATTCACTCCCCTCGTATTCATGCACCATCGATGCGTTGGCCGCGTTTATGGTGATTCCTCGGGCCTGCTCCTGCTCGTCGTAGTCCAGAAGTAGCTGCTTGCCCGCGAGCTCCTCGGACATCATCCCCGCCCCCGCGATCAGGTTGTCGCTGAGGGTGGTCTTGCCGTGGTCTATGTGCGCGGCGGTCCCGATGTTTCGTACGAACCTGACATCGTGCATAAGAGCCTGGGCCTTTCTGATGTTCTCTTCCTTTCTTCCCATGATCCATCCCTATCGCGCTGAAGCGGCGACCCTCTCGGCTTCATCCTTCTTGGATACCGCGAACGAGTTCATGTCTCCCTTCGAGGCCAGCATGATCTCCTCGGCGAGGCACTGCTCCGCGGGCTTCCTGTTCTTGTGCGACGCCGCGACGGCGCCCTTGCAGACGTTCCTGAGGACCACGTCAAGCCTTCTGGAAGGAGATATGTCAACTGCTCTCGGGACATTTATCCCACCGAATCGCAGCCGAGTGATCTCCTCTCTCGGTGCCGCATTCTCCAGAGCCTGAACGAAGATCTGGACCGGGTTCGTCTTCGTCCTCTCCTGGATTATCTTCAGGGCCTTCCGCACCACGGCGTATGACTTGTTCTTCTTCCCGGTGTAGCTCCCCGTCCTCATCATGTTGTTGATCAGCCTCTCGATGATATTGGTTTTCGCCCTCCCGAACTGCTTGTCCGCGTGTCTCCCAAAAGTGTGCGGGATGACGACTGGGTCGAGGTTGATGTACCTCCCGAGGCCCTTGTCTCTGATCACG
>JAJISH010000351.1 GCA_022848825.1 Thermoplasmatota archaeon | reverse complement strand
CATCGGGCTCCCTCACGCTCGAGACGGTGCGGGGGATGCTCTTCGGGACTCTCCCCGCATCCGAGGTCCAGTCCGTCACGCTAGACACGTCCGATGGGTCGGGCGGGCCGTGGACCGGCTCCGTGGGCGGGAACGGTCTCGTGGTGTTCCAGAACATTGGCCATTCATTCAATCCAGGAGCGAAGACGGATTTCACCGTCGACGTTACGCTCGAGAGCTCCGCTCCAAGCGGGGCCACGGTGGGCTTCAGGATAGTGTCCCCCGATGACGTTACGATATCGGCGGGCGCGACCACGCTGGAGTCGGTCCCGACGGACCACGATCTTTCGTACGTGAGCTCCGTCCCGTCCGGGTACGTCGTGGACGGCGGGTTCTCGGACTGGACGAGCGTCATGACCGACGGTCCCAACGAGCCCTCGACCGGCGGGTACGAGAACGTCGACATAAGGCAGTACGATCTCAACTCCACCCAGGACTACGCCTTCTTCTACGTAAAAGTCGGCGGGCGCATGCTGGAGGGCACGTTCACACCGCAGCATGGGAAGTACCTTCCAGACCCATCGGTTCCAAGACCGGACTCGGACAGGGACTCCATCCCCGACGATGAGGACGACCACCCGTTCGACTTCGACAACGACGGCACGCCGGACCTCTCGGAGGGAGGAGATGTCGATAACGACGGCATGAGAGAGTGGCCCGCAGACAATGACTACTGGCTTGAGACGACCGTTCAGGGCCGGGACATTCGCATCTACGTAGGACCGAGCATCCAGCCGCCGGTACTGAGGGGCGAGGACACCGTGAGGATCTACATCGACTCCGACAAGGATGCGATGACCGGATACTTCATCGGGGACATCGGGGCAGACTACCTTGTGGAGGTTGCCGGCAAGAACGGGGAACCTCTCGAGGACCGAAGCATCATGAGGCAGCACATCGGCGGCCCCGGCAGCTGGCAGTGGGTGACCGAAGCGGAGGCTGATGTCGCACTGGACCTGCAGAACATGGAGGTGTCCGCGGACATCGCGGGATTGGGGTTCTTGCAGGACTTCCCCGCTTACTTCGAGGTCATCGGCTGGGCGGACAGGAAGGACGACGCTGCAGGCACGAGGTCTCTCACTCGCGGGGACTACGATGGATACGATGCCAAGTATGCGGGTGCATACGAGGCCCGCGTGAAGGGCACTGCGCAGTCCGAGGAGGCTGTGTCCATTTCATACGAGGGGAACGAGTTCTCCTGGGGGCTTCCTACCTCCCTGAGGGTTGTTGGGCCCTCGTCCGAGAGGATTCTGGGGATTCTGAAAGCATCTTCACTGAGCCTTGGCGGGAACGAGGCTGTCTTCGAGGATTCGTTCAGGGACATCGATTCGAGCATAACCTACACGTTTGAAGAGGGCAAGGTGAAGGAAGCGATAGTGATCCAATCACCACTCGGTTCTTCTGAAGCGCTTCAAGGCGACCTCCAACTGGAATCTGTTGTCACTTTCTCGGATTGGCTGACTCCCGTTTCTCTGGATCCACAACATCTCGACGACATGACCATACCGTCGAGTGAAGAGGTTGCGAAGGGGATCTCCGCTCCAGAGGCGGAAAGGCCGAGCAGTTTTGAATCTTACAGCGGAATCGGATTCTCAGATGGCAGCAGCATAGTCTTCACGATCGACCCGCCATTCGTAATCGATTCGAGCGGTAGCCGCCTCGATTGCACGTACTCCTTTGATGGGGAAAAGAGCCGTCTTGTCACGCACTGCCTGGCATCATGGTTCGCGGAAGCGGACTATCCTGTGACCATAGACCCCACTGTGGTCTTGGAGAACAATGGATTCGAAGAGCAGCTCGGATACAACATCACGACGGGCGACTTCAACGGTGATGGCGCGATGGACATTGCGGTCGGTGCACCCGCGAACGACATGAACCGTGACTCCGACATCGGTGCCGTCTACATCTACTACGGAGGCACGTCTGTCGACGAGACTCACGACTTGATCATCCATGCACCCGCGAACAGCGTTAGGTTCGGAGCTGCGGTCGGAGCTGGTGACGTGGACAACGATGGCTATGATGACCTCATAGCAGGCGATCCCGGCTACTCAAGTGACACGGGCCAAGCCTACCTGTATTGGGGGTCTTCGTCCTTTGACGGAACTGCTGATTTGACCTTCACGGCTCCGGATTCCGGTGGAGAGTTCGGGTTTGCCATTGCAGCTGGAGACTTGAATGAACCGTCGGATAGCTATGATGACATTGTGATAACCGCGCCCGCCTACGGTTCGAGTGACGGTCGCGCGTATGTGTACTTCGGCAACACAAGTGGGAACATGGACACGGCCAACGAGGGCGTTCTGGACCCGCCAAGCTCCGGCCAAGCGGGTCTGTTCGGACACTCTGTTGCTACTGGGGTGTTCGAGCCGAGTCCCGATCAGGACGATGATGTCTTCATCGGGGAGCCCTGGTACGATGGAACAACAACGGACATGGGAAGGATGTACATCTTCTTCGGTGATTCTGGTTCAAGCTTTGACACGACCATTGACAACACCTCAGAGCCGAACACTGTTTGGGGGGATGGAAGATTCGGCTATTCAATCGCAGTCGCAGACTGGGACAATGATGGTGACGATGATCCCTGGGTTGGTGCTCCTTTCGCTGAGTACCCTCCTTCATCGTTGACAGATTGTGGCATCGTATATCGTGTCAATGCCGGAGAGGGGAACGGCGGCTGGGACGGCGGCTATTTCTATAATCAAAATAGCAACTTCCTGGGAATCGCAGTAGTAGGAGGCGACATCGAGGGCGATGGTGAGGAGGAACCTATCGTTGGGTCCAGAGCCAGTGCGAACAACGAGGGTAGAGTGAGCATCTACTGGCAACTTGGAGGCTCAACTCACTGGACGGGATCGAACAACGGAGACAGACTCGGGTTCGCCCTTGCAATTGGCGACGTGAACGACGACGGAACCTATGTGGACGTCATTGCAGGTGCTCCGGGTCATTCTTCAGGTGACGCGAATGGGGCAGCCTTCGTGTATTACGGAAACACTGAGGGTTCATTTGACACAACGGCCGACCTCGAGCTGTTTTCGTCTGGGAATGAGACGTTTGGCTTCTCGTTGGCGAGAGGGGATTTCAACGATGATGGATACGATGACCTCGCTGCAGGTGCTCCAAACCATGGCGACGGAGGAGGAGCCGTGTACGTATACTTCGGGACATCGTCTGGATTATCGAACCTCCAGCTACCAGATATCATCTACGGGAGTGAATCCAGCAGTGAACTCTTCGGCTGGAATGTGACCGCAGGAGACTTCAACGGGGACAACTATGACGACCTGCTAATCGGGGCACCCTCGAATGACGAGGTGTCGACGAACGGCGGCAGGGCCTACATCTTCTACGGTGGCGACGGTACTGACATGGACGGTGATGGCGTTGACGTCGACATTGAAAGCGAGACAGATGGAGAGCAGTTCGGCTGGTCCGTTGCGGCGGGCAACGTGGATGATACGAGTAGCGAAGATGCTATCATAGGCGCGCCCACTTACAACACGGACGAGGGACGGGTGTACGTCTACTCGGCGTTCACGACGCCCACAGAAAACACACCCGATGTCACTTTGCAGAGAGGGGACAGCGAGTGGTTCGGGTCCTCTATTGCGACTATGAATTATGACGAGGACGGCTACGAGGACATACTTGTCGGTGCGCCGCTGAACGACTCGGACAGCAACACGGACAAGGGTGTTGCGTTCGTGTATCGCGGGGCCTCAGACATGGACTCGTGGTTCCCGCTGCCCGGCGTGGGAGGGAACATCACGACATATTCGAAGCACTTTGCAGATACCACTGGCCAACTCCTCCTCAATCTGACGAGTGACAACGGGGTCTACTACGCAGTACTGGGAGATACCGGGAGCCGGAGGATGTGGATCTGGCTGTTCGACTCGAGCGGTCTCAGCGGAACGATCAGTGGTATCACGCTGGCCGTGCAGTACTACACGACTCCTGGATACTCCGGGTCGAAGCCAATCGATGTCTACCGTGCGTCCCCAGCTAGCTGGGTGTCGAGTGGAATCGTTCCAAGCGCTCACACATCCGAGTATGCCGAAACGGCGGATCTATACTCGCTCGGCATAGACACCTGGAGCGACATCAGCTCCCTTGCCGTGCAGTTCAACAACACGCAGAGCAATGATAAGCACGTGTACTTCGACTACATGTGGATCAAAGTAGACATGCAGTCGGGAGAGGAAGCAAACATCACCCTCAAGGGCCAGTACGCTGGTGACTACACGGGCATTTCGGTCGCCGCCGGCGACTTCGACGGGGACTCGTCCTACGCGGACGATGCCGTTCTCGGCGCTCCAGGATGGTACCAGGCAACCAATGACACGGGTGCAGTTTACGTCTACTCCGGAACCAGCATACGCGGGCTCAGCGGGGACGGGACGCTCTCCACGCCAGACGATACGATCGTGGGACCGGGAAGCACGGACGCCAAGTTCGGCTGGTCCGTCGCCAGTGCCGAGATGACAGGCGACGGCTACGACGAGCTCTTGGTCGGCGCGCCGTACAACGGCACCTTGGACGATG
>JAJISH010000350.1 GCA_022848825.1 Thermoplasmatota archaeon | reverse complement strand
GCTCGGCGGCATATTCCCTAGCGAAAGAGGGATTCAGCGTCCTCATCATCGAAAGGGGCAAGTTCCCAGGCTCCAAGAACGTTTATGGCGGGAGGATCTACACCTACCCGCTCAAGCGCCTCTTCCCGGAGGACTGGCGGGAGGCGCCCATCGAGCGCTATGTTGTCCAGGAGAACATCTCCATGCTCTCGAAGGACACAGCGGTCACGATCCAGTACGACTCACTGCGAACGGGGAGCTCGCGGGTGAACAGCTTCACGGCGATAAGATCGAAGTTCGACAAGTGGCTGGCAAAGAGGGCAGGAGAAGAGGGGGCCATGGTCATAAGCGGGACCAGGGTCGACGATCTGCTGGTCTCCAACGGCACGGTCTTCGGTGTCCGGGCGGGCGGCGACGAGGTGAAGGCGAACGTAATCATCGCGGCGGACGGTGTCGCATCGATCTTCGCCCAGAAGGCCGGGATACGACCGGAGCTGATTCCAAAGGAGATCTCCGTCGGGGTCAAAGAGACGATCAAGCTCACGAAGAAGAGGATCGAGGACAGGTTCAACGTCGGCGAGAAGGAGGGCGTGGCCAATGCTTACATAGGACAGGTGACGAACTTCCTCCGCGGGGGAGGCTTCCTGTACACGAACGAGGATTCCGTATCCCTCGGCGTCGTCGTACAGCCCGAGGACCTGTCCAGCCACAGGACGGAGATCCAGGAGCTCATGGAGAGATTCAAGCTTCATCCATCCATTCAGAAGTACATCGAGGGAGGGAAAGTCGTCGAGTACTCGGCGCACATGATCCCAGAGCTGGGGACCCGCATGATCCCGAGCCCCTACACCAACGGGTTCCTCGCGGTGGGCGATGCCGCTGGCTTCGTCCTCAGCCACGGGTACACGTACCGAGGCGTCGACCTGGCCATCCTCTCCGGGATGGCGGCAGCGGAGACGATAAAGGCCGCCCGCGCAGCGAACGACTACTCGGCGGGCTCTCTCTCCAGATACCTTCACGACCTTCGAAGTCTCGGGGTCCTCAGCGAGCTGGAGGAGTTCGGCAATGCGCCGTCGTTCCTTATGAACCCGAGGATATACAGCGCGTATCCTCAACTCCTCTGCGGGATCCTCAACAGGATGTACACGGTCGATGGGACAAAGAAGGAGAAGATGTTCCACATTGCGAAAGATGAGATGAAGGGGAAGATCTCACTCATGCAGCTGATGAAGGACCTTCTCGGCGGAACGAGGTCGATGTGAGCATGCCCGAACCCAGCGGACTCAGAATGGTCGTCTGCATCAAGCAGGTCCCCAAGGCCGAGCAGCTCAAGATAGACCCGGTCAAGAAGACCCTTGTGAGGGCGGGCGTGGAGAGCGAGATCAATCCCTCGGACCTGCACGCGCTCGAGATGGCTCTTCAGCTGAAGGACAAGCATGGTGGTTCTCTCCTCGCGCTGAGCATGGGCCCGCCAAGGTTCATACAGGCCCTGGAGACCGCGATAGGCATGGGGGCCGACGAGGGCATCCTACTCTCGGACAGAGCCCTGGGCGGTTCCGACACTCTTCCCACATCCTATGCGCTCTCGAAGGCGGTCGAGCACCTCGGGCACTTCGATATTGTCTTCTGCGGGGAGGAGACTACGGACAGCTCCACGGGGCACGTCGGGCCGGGAATGGCCGCGAACCTGGACCTGCCCCAGCTGACCTATGTCGTCGAGATCGAGATCCGGGACGGGCACGTCAGGGCCAAGAGGGCAGTCGAGGACGGGTTCGAGGTCTGGGAGACCACGCTTCCGCTCGTCATCACTGTGAATCACGGATGCAATCATCCCAGGGAACCGACCCTTCTCGGGAAGATCAAGGCGAGAACGATAGGGGTCATTGATGACCTGAACGCCGACGACGTTGGCCTGGACAAGGACAAGATCGGCCTCAGCGGCTCACCGACGGTCGTGGACAAGATCGAGACGGTCGAGCTCCCGGACAGAAGCGGGAGGATCTACAGCGGAGAAGCGAGGGAGGCCGTGAGAAAGCTTCTCGACGATCTCGAGGCGGAGGGCATCATATGAGCAGGGCCAAGAAACCCAAGGGAGTGATGGTCTTCATCGAGTTCAGGCGGGACCACATCCGGCGGGGGTCCATCCAGCTCATAGGTGAGGGAAGGAGGATCGCGGACATCCTCGGCGTCAAACTCAGCGGGGCGCTTCTCGGCCACGGCGTCAGGAAGTATGCCAAGGAGGCGATTCAGTACGGCCTCGACAAGGTCCACCTCGTGGAACATCCCATTCTCGCCACCTATGCCGCGAACCCCTATTCGAAGGTCATGGTCGAGCTCGTCGAGAAGTACAAGCCGGAGATCATGCTCCTGGCCGCCACGAAGAACGGAAGAGAGCTCGGCGGCAGATTCTACGTTCATCTTCAGACAGGATTGGCGGCGGACTGCACCGCGTTCCGCATCAAGAGGAAGAACCTCGTGATGATCCGCCCCGCGTTCGGCGGGAAGAGCCTGGCTCACATCATGTGCAAGAAGACGCGACCCCAGATGGCGACCGCCCGCCCGAACGTCTTCCCCGAGCCCGAGAGGGATCCGAAGAGGAAGGGCCGAATCATCAAGGAGAACATCAAGCTCGGCCCCGAGGACGTGGACGCCAAGATGGTCCAGTTCATCGCCCACATGGAGGACGAGGCGACGAGGCTCGCCGATGCGGACGTGATAGTGGCCGGCGGACACGGAATCAGAAAGGCGGACACGTTCGGAACGCTGCAGGAACTCGCGGACGCTCTCGGCGGCACAGTGGCCGGGTCCAGAAAGGTCGTGGATCTCCGGTGGCTTTCCAAGGACAGGCAGGTGGGGCAGACCGGCAAGACCGTAAGGCCGAACGTCTACGTGGCGATCGGGATATCAGGAGCGGTCCAGCACCTCGCGGGGATGCAGGAGTCCGAGAAGATAATCGCGATCAACAACGATCCCGAGGCAGAGGTTTTCAAGATAGCCGATTTCGGCATCGTGGGGGACCTCTTCGAGATAGTCCCAGAGATGATCCGCCAGATCAGGGAAAGGCGTCCCGCCAAGAATCCTACCTGAGCAGCGCCCTGGCGATCACGAGCCTCTGGATTTCGCTTGTCCCTTCGTATATCTCCGTGATCTTCGCGTCCCTGTAGTATCGTTCGACGGGATACTCGCGCATGTAGCCGTACCCGCCGAAGATCTGCACCGCATCTCGACTGACGTTCACGGCGACGTCCGAGGCCTTCAGCTTCGCCATTGCCGCTTCTTTGGAGAACTTCCCTCCCTTGTCTTTCACGTACGCCGCGCGGTAGACGAGGAAGCGCGCAGCATCGATTTCCGTGGCCATGTCCGCTATCATCCACTGGATAGCCTGGAACGACGATATGGGCTTGCCGAACTGGACTCTCTCCTTCGAGTAGGCGATCGCCTCGTTCAGAGCGCCCTGGGCTATCCCGACCGCCTGAGCGGCGACTCCGATTCGCCCCGCATCGAGGGCCCACAGAGCAATCTTGAAACCATCGCCCTCCTCTCCAAGGAGGTTCTCCTTGGGTATCCTGCAGTCCTCGTAGTTCATCTCCATCGTGACGGACGCGTGGATCCCCATCTTCTTCTCCTTCTTTCCTCTCGAGAACCCAGGCGCATCGGTCGGAACAAGGAACCCGCTTATTCCCTTGTACCCCTTCTCCCTGTCCGTCATGACGAAGACCAAAGAAAGGTCCGCACCGGCCGCGTTCGAGATGAACTGCTTCCTTGCGTTGACGATATATTCGTCACCCTCCAGTCTCGCGGTGCCCTTCACGGCGGCCGCATCCGAGCCTGCATCTGGCTCCGTCAGGCAGAAGCATCCGATTTCTTTCCCGCTCGCGAGGCCTGGAAGCCACTTCTTCTTCTGCTCTTCAGTTCCGAACTTGACTATCGGATCGCATCCGAGCGAGTTGTGGACCGAGACCGCCACACCCACGGATGGGTCTATCTTGGAAAGCTCCTCGATAGCGATGGCATAGCTTATCACGTCCGCACCCGAGCCGCCGTACTCTGGCGGGACCGCCATGCCCATTATTCCCATCTCGCCCAGCCTTCTCAGGATATCGATTGGGTATTCTTCATTCTCATCAAACTCCGCCCGAGTCGGCTTGATCTCCTTTTCCGCGAAGTCCCGGACGGTCTTCTTTAGCATCTTCTGCTCATCTGTCAGATCAAAATCCATTGTCCTACCCCCTACGCAGAAGGGGGAAAACTTCGGCGTCTATAAACATTCGCATGAAGGCCCGCCTGCACTCTGTCGACACGCTCCACAAGGCGAGGAAGACGAGTAATAGTTGGATGCGCATTCGCTTGAACGGTGGGAGCCTGACGGTCAAGAAATTCGAAAGCGATGCCCTCGAAATCACGATAGAGATAGATTACGACAAGTGCACAGGGGCGGGGGAGTGCGTTGACGTGTGCCCTACCGAGGTCTTCGAGCTCGTGGACGGGAAGTCGACCGCCCCGAACATCGATGAATGCATCGAGTGCTGTGCATGCGTGGAGGCCTGCCCGACTCAGGCGATAAAACATACGTCGTGCTGAGGGAGACGTTCACGCAGTTGCCTTCAGCGGTTCCTCGGAAGGCTTCTCGGTCTTGACTGCGATTTTCATGGCGAGATCCTTGAAAGCGGTTTCCACGTTCCTCCCGGTCCTGGCACTTGTGAACATGAAAGGAGAACGAATCTTCGTGGAGAGCGCAGCGATCTCTCCTCCCTCCATGTCGAACTTGCCCTCCAAATCGCACTTGTTGACGAGCAGGTGTATGGGGACGTCCCCCGTGATATCCAGAATGGATGAAAGCCAGTCCTCAACGCCAGCGAGGGTCTTCCTTCGAGTGATGTCAATGACAACGAGGATTCCCTGCACACCGACATAGTACTCCTTCATGTGCAGCTCGGCCAGGTGCCTTTCACCGATGATGTCCCAGATCATCATGTCCACTCTGACCGCCTTGCCTTCATGGAAGTCGAGATAGACCTGCTTCTTCGAGACCTTCGCCCCTATCGTCCTTATGTGCTTGTCACTGAACTGGTCCAGAACGTATCTTCGGATGAGACTGGTCTTTCCAACCTTCTGGTCCCCGACCAGGCCGATCTTGGCCTTGAGGACGCTCCCTGTCGGCCTGGGCCTGTCCTCCGACACGATTCTCATCTCGTACTCTATCCCGCTTGTCTTCAGGAGATACTGTACTCTCCTCACTGCGTCGTGGACCGCTCTTATCATCTCGGGCTGGGAGAACGCATTCTTCGGGACCGTTAGGAAGATCCGATCCTCATCATGAAGCCAGCCATCCGCCTCGAGCACGGTCAAGATAGTCTCCAGACGATAGGGTGACCCCTTCACAAGAATCTCAAAGATTATCCTGCTTTCCTTATTGACGTCAACGAGATTCCCGCTGGAAACACCGTCCAACAGTATCTTCCTTCTCTTCTTCGACCGCAACCGGCTCTCCTCTCGACTAAGCTCGTCAACGATTCCATTCCCCTCTTAGATTTTCAACCCTACGCTCTGATTCTCAATCACGATAAGAACGTGCCTCAGCGATCTCTCTGTCCATGCGCCTTTTAGTGGCTGTGCCAATATTCATATCATCCAACTGTTTATCAGAATCGAATCGTCCAAGTTCTCACCTGACACATTGGTGGTAACATAGATGAAGGAGATAATACTCCACGGCAGAGGTGGACAGGGAGCCGTACTGGCGGCGCAGGCACTCGCGAGTGCGGCCGTCTTTGAGGACAAGTACGCGATGGCCTTCCCGCACTTCGGAGCTGAGAGACGAGGAGCTCCCGTTGCTGCATTCGCCCGGATAGCAGAGGGACGCATACTCACGAAGGCGCACATCTACAAACCGGACTACGTGATCGTTCTGGATCCCTGGCTTGCCGGGCTGGTGGACGTTGCGAAAGGGATGGAGGGACACGAGGGAACGTCAGGAGGGGTCCCCATGGGAAGCGTGAAGACGGATATCTGTCAGGGCCTGAACAAGAAGGGAGCGGCAGTCCTGAACACCGCCCGCCCGCCCGACGAAGTGCGGCTGAGCCTTGAGGTCTGTGTGGGAACGGTGGATGCCACCACGATAGCCCTGGAGACACTGGGGCATCCGGCGACCAACAGCTGCATGCTCGGCGCCTTTGCGAAGACCACGGAAGAGGTCAGCATCGGATCGATCGAGAAGGGAATAATGGACGTCTTCGGCGAGAGGCTCGGAGAAGGCATCGCCGAGAGGAACGTCAAGGCGGCAAAGCTGGGATTCGAGAGGACCGAGGTCGGAATGTGCAGCGGAGGGAGGGAATTCCCCGCTCAGAAGAAATGGTTGCCGGACGTCGATGAACTCCCACCAGGGTGTGCAATCAGATCGCAGGACACCGAATACGGGAAGCTCGGTCCCGGGTCGACCGTTCAGAACGAGACGGGCTCCTGGCGGACGTTCCACCCTATCGTCGACGACGAGAAATGCACCTACTGCATGCTGTGCTGGTTCCATTGTCCGGACGGCTGCATCGGAAGGGTCCCCGACAAGGAATCGGTCAGCGTCGACTACTTCTATTGCAAGGGTTGCGGCATATGCTCTGAGGTTTGTCCCGTGGATGCCATAACCATGGTCAGGGAGGTGGAGGGATGAGGCGGGTCGTCGGGTCGAACTACGCGACATCGCACGCCGTGATGAGAGCCCGGGTCGAGGTCATCGCGGCCTACCCGATAACGCCCCAAACGCAGATGGTGGAGCACATAGCCAAGTTCATCAACGACGGCATCATGGACTGCGAGTACATCAATGTGGAGAGCGAGCACAGCGCGATAAGCGCGGTCATCGCTTCCCAGGCCGCTGGCGTGCGGTCATTCACATCTACTGCCTCTCAGGGACTCGCGCTCATGCACGAGCTCCTCTTCAGTGCGGGGGGGCTCAGGCTCCCCATCGTCATGGGCGTCGTCAACAGAAGCGTCGGAAGCACCGGCGGGATCTGGGTGGAGTACAACGACTCCATGCCACAGAGAGATTGTGGATGGTTGCAGATGTACGTGGAGACCAACCAGGAGGTCCACGACATGATACTGCAGGCCTACAAGATCGCAGAGGACAAGCGTGTGCTTCTCCCGATCATGATCTGTAGCGACGGGTTCATCCTCTCCCATACGGTCGAGCCAGTGGAGCTCGCTGAACAGGAAGAGGTGGACGGGTTCCTTCCCAAGTACGAGGCGAGACACTCCTACCTCGATCCGAAGGACCCGATCGCCTCTGGGATAGTCACACCCAGGGAATACCGGCAGGAATTCGCCTACCAGATCCATAGAGCCATGCTCGAGGCGAAGGACGTGATCGGAGAGGTCAACCGTGACTTCGCCGACAAGTTCGGACGGGACCACAGCGGTCTCATCGAGACCGAATTCGTGGAGGATGCCGAAGTCATTCTCCTCACACTTGGGACCGTGACATCGACCGCGAGGGGAGTCGTCCGAGAACTCAGGAAGAAGGGCAAGAAAGCGGGGCTCGTGAAGGTCAGAGCCTTCAGACCATACCCCGCCGAGAGAATCGCCGAGGTCTGCAAGGACGCGAGGGCGGTGGGCGTCTACGATAGGTCCGTTTCCTTTGGAGTCGGCGGACCACACTACCTCGAGGTAAGAAACGCACTCTTCGATTCGGACGTCCCCGTCATTGATTTCATTGGAGGTCTGGGTGGCAGGGATGTTGCCGAAGCTGATGTCCGGTCGATGTACGACGTTCTCCTGGAAGCCGCCAAGACCGGGAAGGCGAAGAGGAACATTGAATGGGTGAACACGAGGGGGGTGGTCCTGGGATGAGGCTCAAGCTGAAGGACCTCCCAGAGGAGAACATCTTCTCCAGCGGGCACACCGCCTGCGCCGGTTGCGGCGCGGCAATGGCGATCCGGAACATCGCGAAGGTCCTGGGAAAGGAGATCATCATCTACGTCCCGGCCAGCTGTCTGAGCGTCTTCAACGGCCTGTTCCCGAGCTGCGCGTGGACGGTCCCCTATCACCACACCGTGTTCGAGAACACCGGTGCAGCGATATCAGGGCTCTCGCGGGCGATGAAGCGCAAGGGCCTCGACAACGTGACCGTCGTGGGAATCGCCGGTGACGGCGGGACGGCGGACATAGGCCTTCAGGCCCTCTCTGGAGCGGCGGAGCGGAACGAGGACGTCATCTACATCTGCTACGACAACGAGGCGTACATGAACACAGGCGTGCAGCGGAGCGGGTCCACGCCTCACGGGGCGTCGACGACGACCACGCCCGTCGGCAAGCTGATGAAGGGAAAACAGGATTTCAAAAAGGACGTCCCGCTCATCATGATGGCTCATAGCGTCCCGTACGTGGCTACCGCAAGCGTGTCCTTCCCGCTCGACCTCATCAACAAGGTGAAGAAGGCCAAGGAGACGAAGGGCTTCCGCTACCTCCAGGTCTACGCTCCCTGCGTCCCAGGATGGGGGTACGAGCAGTCCAAGACGGTCGAGCTGGGGAAGCTTGCCGTCGAATGCGGCATGTGGTTCCTTCTTGAGTGCGAGAACGGGCAGCTCAAGATCAACCGGGAGCCGAAGATGAAGAACCTCGAAACGTACCTGAAGATGCAGGGACGCTTCAGGCATATGGACGAGAAGCAGATCGCCGAGCTGCAGGAGAGCATCGAGAGGAAGTGGGAGTTCTACAAAGGCTACGCCGATCTCACCCAGCGGCTCTACAGCGGCTCCGAAGCCTCCGTGTGAAGCGGGCCCATGATTCCCAAATCCTATATACTGGTTGCAGCTATTTCTCGCGAGGTGAACTCATGCCAACCTTTGAGAAGGTAACTGAGAGTCAAGTCACGCGAGCCATCATCAGCGGGTTTGCCGCGGATCTGGAGAAGTTCGCGGAGGGGGAGGTCATCATTATCGGCGGCGGGCCGAGCGGGCTCATGGCTGCCAGGGAACTCGCCTTGAAAGGCGTTCGCGTTCTGATCATCGAGAGGAACAACTACCTTGGCGGTGGCTTCTGGATCGGCGGCTACCTCATGAACACCATCACGGTCAGGGCACCCGCTCACCTGGTCCTGGACGAACTGGGCGTCCCGTACAAGGAGTTCTCGAAGAACCTCTTCGTGACACCGGGACCGCATGCATGTTCCAAGCTCATCGCGGCGGCCTGCGATGCGGGGGCGAAGATACTCAACATGACGAAGTTCGATGACGTGGTCCTCAGGGAGAACAACAGGGTGGGCGGTGTCGTCGTGAACTGGACACCCGTCAGCGCGCTTCCGCGGGAGATCACGTGCGTCGACCCCATCGCGTTGGAGTCCAAGCTCGTGATGGACGCGACCGGGCACGAGGCCGAAGTGGTGACAAAGCTCGAGCAGAGGGGAATCCTCAAGAAGGTCGGCGAAGGAGGGATGTGGGTGGAGAAATCCGAGGACCTTGTCGTCGAGCACACAGGCGAGGTTCATCCGGGGCTGATGGCACTGGGAATGGCAGTGGCAGCCACGTACGGATTGCCCAGAATGGGTCCGACATTCGGCGGGATGCTCCTATCCGGAAAGAAAGGTGCAGAAATTGCCCTCGACCTACTCAAGTGAGCGGAACATCCCCACCGATGTGTTTCTCTACAACGATCCGTCCGCCAAGACGCTCGTCGTCGAGGAGATCGCTTCACATATCCGAGGGCTCTTCCCCGGAATGAAGGTGGAGGTCAGACGCGATTTCGTATCTCACCATTACGACGGAAGCATCGAGGAGCTGGCTGAGAAGATTGCGCGCACGAAGGTCAGGAACATCAGCGACCCCTTCGAGAGCTTCGATCCCCTTTTGGGTGAGATGAAGTTCGAGGAGGGACTCATCGCGGAGCCCGAAAAGGGGACTTCCGGCATTCTGTACGATGCGGTCAGGCTTCATCTCGTCCTGCGGGAGATGATCCCAGAAGAGGAGCTGAGTCTCAGAGCTGTCCACGCGGCGTTCACGTCGAGACTGTTCGGAACCTTCGATGACGCAGACAGAAGGTATCACGCGCGGGTGATCCTGTGCGGATATCCGAGCATCATTTCCACCAGCGGGATCGTGGAAGCACCCGCGAAGCCCAGGGAGTACTATTTGATGAGGCAGAAGCTCAGGGCATTGGGCGAGGACGTCCCCGCCGAAGTCCTGAAGGAGCAGATTCAAGGGAGGTTTCTGGACTACGACGATCCCCGCATGACGGAGGTGATGAAGGGGTACTCGCTTCAAGCGCTCTTCTACGCGATCACGCACGAACCCTTCTGTGAGGACCCGGAATGCAGGCTGTACAACTCTCACTGGCAGGAGGAGGTGCTCGCCTCTCAGCTCGGAGACAAGGAGTTCTGCGACGAGCACGCGTCTATGATCAGGAGGATCTCTGACCAGTGAGACCTGCTCGTGACGGGCCCTGCGAGTCCAGATCGCAATGATTATGCAATCTCCTGTGCTAGTCCATGAGTAGATTCTGAATACACTCTGAGTGTTCCGGTCTAGAAAGGATAAGTACAGCCAGGGAGAGATAGTATGTTGTGGTCGGATGAGAACCCCGAGGTCAAGCATTCAAGCAGTTCTCGTTGTGGGAGTCTTGGTCATCACAAGCCTTCTCATCAACCCAAACCGAGCAACCGCAGGGACTCCAGTCCAGGGGCCAATCTCAACAGACACGAGCTGGACCGTGGACGGAAGCCCATACTGGGTCGAGGGCGATGTCGTCGTCCTCAGTCCCGCGAACCTGACAGTCGAACCAGGAGTCGAGGTCTTTTTCAATGGCCTCTACGCGATCTACGTGGAGGGAGTCCTCTATTCAGTGGGAACGCCCGCCTCAGCGATAGACTACACATCCAATCTCTCTACGCCTTCCCCTGGTGATTGGAAGGGACTGCAGGTGAATGCCACCGGAAGGGCGACCATCCGCCACACAAATATCACGTACTCGACCCGGGGGATAGTACTCGAGGGAAGCTCGAACAATACGGTCGCGAATGCGTATATTGCACTCAACTCGGACTCCGGAATCGCGATGTTAAACGAGAGTTCTGGCAATCTCATTGAGTCAAATGATATATGGTTCAACGGTGACGGGATTTATGTCAACTGGGGGTTGTCCAGCACGATTGTCAGCAACAACATCTCCTTCAATGACAATGGAATAAACTGCTACTATTACGGCTGCATCGAGAACATCATTGCGCACAACAGCATCTCTGAGAACGCCTATCACGCCATCAGAATGGAAGGAGTAGGGAATACCATACGGCGCAACGAGATTCTGGGAAACAGCTTTGCAGGCACTAGATGGGATGCGTACTGGTGCTATGGCGGCTCGGTCTACAACCGCGAGGCCCAGTCCGCGATCTACTCAATCGGTAAGAACAGTATCGCCAACAACACAATCGCAAGGACTGTCGGTATCGGCGTAGTGGTCGATTGCGGTGGGAGAGAGAATCTGGAGGGCAACATCATCCGGGACAATGACGGGGGGATTGCCGTCTATGCGGGCTCCTCTCATTTGGATCCGCCCGCAAAGGTCACATCACATCGAAACATCATCATGAAGAATGGTGTGGGTGTGGAACTCTACGGATACAATGCAAGAACCAGCTCGATTTCTCATAATGATTTCATCGAGAACACCCTTCATGTCATAGACAGTCATGTCGGGAACACATATCATCGCAACTTCTGGTCAGGCTATAGCGAGGTTTGCGAGGATTGGTGGAGGAGCGGTGTCTGCCTTCCTCATTTCATAGGATTCGATGAGGGAGCGAATGAAGTCATTGAGGATCTGGAACCCTCGAAGTTTCCGAGCATCTGGAGAGGTCCACCCGGGGGTCAATGGCCTGTTGCAGATGCAGGAGGACCGTATCTTGGAGAGGTTGGCAAGACCATTCAATTCGATGGTTTGGCTTCCTTTGACGCTGACGGGTCAATACGCACGTACTACTGGGACTTCGGAGACGGGAACTTCGGAACCGGACCCAGTCCAGAATGGACGTACTGGTGGGCTGGAACCTTCAGCGTCCTCTTGGTTGTCTGGGATGACGACTACATGTGGGGTATGTGCAATACCACGGCTACCATAGCTGAAGGGTTCAACTCCCCGCACACTCCTCAGTCGAACGGGCCTGTTTCTGGAATCCCCGTCCCGCTGCCTGGACCATAGATCAAGACGCCGCGCTCCGGACGAGTCCACCTATCTGTACAAAAACTGTACCAGAAAGCTTATGTCAGTCGGGCAACAGAATCTATATGGAGGTGATACGGTGGGCAATATGTGGAGGAGAAGTGCGTTAACATCGGGAGTCATAATGATAGCGATTCTGCTGTACCTTCCCGGAACCGCTCAAATCACTCCCGTCGTCTGGTTTGATGATTCTGTCTGGGGTGACGTCGAGGATGTGGTCCAAGTTGAAGACGACGAAGACGTTGAAGTAGTGACACCTTCGGAAGGCACGAGCTTTGACGTGGGAGCGAACTGCACGTGTCCGAATAGATTCTCAAGCCAAGAGGAGCTAGAACTCTTCGTGGAAAACGCGACGACCACGTATTACGACTACTACTCTGTTGGGGGCTTCGCTGAGGTAGTCCGATACAGATGGGGGAGCACAATGCTGCTCGCTTCCGCGGACGAAGGGTCTCTGGACTACTCAACGACGAACATTCAGGTTGAAGGTGTTGATGAGCCTGACATCGTGAAGACCGACGGAGAGTATCTTTACGTGGTCTCCAACGGCGAGGTGGCAGTACTCAAGGCCTATCCTGGGGAGGACGCTCAGATTCTCTCCCGAATATCAGTTGAGAACGACGTCTCGGAGATATTTGTGTCCGGCTCAAGACTCATTCTGTTTGAGAGTGCCCCTCGGGGAGGGTTCAATGTGCACATATTCGATATCTCATCGAGATCCTCGCCAGCCTACGTCACCAACGTGTCCATCTCAGGGAGGCTTGTCGACTCCCGCATGATTGACGAATTCGTCTACGTTATCGCCTCCCAGGGAGTCAAGTACTACGCCATGGGTGAGTATATCTTCAGACTACCTGAAATATCAAGCGGGGGCTCCACCCATTCAGTAGAGCCCTGGGACATCTGCTTCTTCGATGAACCTGCCCCGAGGTTCGTGTATACAACGATCGTCTCCATAAACATCAACACTGAAGAAGTCAGCTACGGGGTCTTCCTAACCGATAGCACAGGGGAGGTCTATGTCTCTCAGGAGAACGTGTACCTTGCGTCGCTCTACTACAGCTACTGGTTTAGCGATCCGGACAACGAAAGACCCGAGGCGACAACCGTCCATAAGATATCGATTCAGGGGGACGTCATCGAGTACGTCGCCAGAGGAGAAGTCCCTGGAAAGATCAACGACCAGTTCTCCATGGACGAGCATGAGGGTTACTTCAGGATTGCCACAACCGAAGGCCGCCTGGGGAGAATGACCTCCGATTCGAAGAACCACGTCTTCGTGCTTGATCAGAACCTCGCGATTGTAGGCCGACTTGAGAACCTAGCTCC
>JAJISH010000035.1 GCA_022848825.1 Thermoplasmatota archaeon | reverse complement strand
CGTTGTAGAGGGCGTTGAAAGTGTGGAAGAGCTCCTCCTGCACGTCTTCGTTCCCAGAGAGGAACTGGGCATCGTCGAGAAGCATCACATCCAGGTTCCTGTACTTGTTCCTGAAGGCTGAGAGGTCGCCCATTCTCTTGGCGTCGTTGTACTCGTTGATGAACGTCTCCAGCGTGAAGTAGAGGACCCTCGTCTCTGGCGCCCTCTCCATGATATAGTTCCCTATCGCGTTGAGCAGGTGCGTCTTTCCAAGACCGGGTCCGCTGCAGATGAAAAGAGGATTGTAGGCCTTGTACGGCGTCTTCGCAACGGCGAGACATGCCGCCTGTGCGAACCTGTTGCTTGGACCGACGACGAACCTGTCGAACGTGAACTGGCCGATCAGGTTGGTCTTCTCGTCCCGCTCGTGCTTGCTCTCGGGCTCCTCCTTCCTGAGGGGGGGCACATCTGGTAGTTCGGCCTCGTCATCCACCTTCTCCACGATCATGTCGGCGACAGCGGAGGCCCTGGCTTCTGTTTCCTTGTCTCCAATGACCTTCTCCTCGGCCGTCAGCCAGCTCTCCATATCCTTCTTTTCCTCTATCTTCTCTCTAAGCCGCTCGATATCTGCCTCTATCGCGAGGTTCATCTCCGGTTTCCTGAACTTCGACCTGATCGCCTGGACCTCGTCCTCGAACCCGCTCGTCTCCATAGAATCCAGGATCTCCTCCAGTATCTTCAGCTTCTTGACATCCTCATCGAAAGTTCGGAACATCCCCCTGGCCTTCTCCGTGTCACCCTTGAGAGCCTTCGCCAGTTCGGTCACATCGTAACCTCTGTTCTTCCACAGCTTGAGCTTCCTGCTGAGGACCTTCTCCGCCTTGTCAACTATCCTGATCTTCTCCGCCTTCCTCAGCTTGGCTATGCTGGCCTTCGCACCGAATCGGCGGATGATCTCACCCACCTCGACCCTTGCATGCAGCTCGATCTCGCACTTCCTGTCGTAGGAGTCCTCCCATATCTTCTTGAGGCTCATTCGCCCCACCTCGGGGCCTCCCTCACCGGCGTAGACGGAGATGGCGGGTGTGCCCTCTTTGACGACCACGTACCCTATGGAAGGCTCGTTATCCCGAAGGTAGATCGTCTTCACGTACCCGCTGAAGGCATATTTCTTCAGGTCGAGAAGTATCTTCTTGAGGGCATCCGTCCCGCCGTTGAGCGTCTTGATTATCTTGCCTTCGGGAATCTCATAATCAGGAGTCAATGACGAGCCTCGGCGCGTATATCGACCCGCAGTATAATATTTCTTTTGTCCTCGTTCGTCAATCTGGTAAGGAGCCAGAATATCGAGTCTGCTGCACCGCTACCGTCCAAGTCGAAAGAGATATCTATCCGTAGTCCTCTCGGACCTGCGTCATGGGAGAGGAATTCCTCACTCTGGATGACTTCGATCTGAAAGGCAAATCTGTTCTTGTGAGGGTCGACATTAACTCGCCGATAGACCCCTCCAGCGGGAGAATACTGAACGATTCTAGGATAAGGAGCCACGTCGAGACGCTGCAGGACCTTCAGGAGTCGAAGACAGTGATAATGGCGCACCAGAGCCGACCGGGCAAGGCGGATTTCACGACGCTCAAGGCCCATGCGGACAGGCTGTCCTATCTTCTGGGGAGGCGGGTCGGATACGTCGACAGTCTCTTCGGTTCCAAGGCCATCGAGGCGATCAAGAACATGTCCGTCGGGGACATGCTGATCCTTGAGAACACACGGATGTTCTCGGAGGAGATAATCCTCCAGAATCGGACCCTTGCGAGGCAGAGCCGATCGCACATAGTCAGGAGTCTCGCGCCGCACTTGGACTTCTTCGTCCACGATGCCTTTGCCGCGGCGCACCGGTCCCAGCCTTCGCTCGTTGGGTTCTCCGAGGTCCTGACGACGATCGCGGGAAGGGTGATGGAGAAGGAGCTCGACGCGCTGGGTCGCTTCTTGGGAGGCGTTCAGAAACCGAACGTTGCCATTCTGGGCGGCGTCAAGGCCGATGACTCCATTGACATAGCACGGAACCTCCTCGAGAGGGACGTGGCGGACAAGGTTCTCACGACTGGGATGGTGGGGAATCTCTTCCTCATCGCCAGCGGTGTGGATGTTGGCGATGCTAACCTGGACCTCGCTAGGAAGGAGATCGAGGACTACGAGAGCGTCCTGGATGAGGCGAGGAATCTGCTGGGGAAGTTCAAAGGGAACATCGAGGTTCCAAAGGACGTCGTCGTGAACCATCACGGGAAGAGGAAGGGCATGCGCGTGGAGGATCTGCCCTCGGACCAACTGATTTCCGACATAGGCCTTGACACGATCGTCCACTTCGCGGACATCATTGGCCATTCGAAGACCGCCGTGATGAACGGTCCCGCGGGGATCTTCGAGATGCCAGAGTTCTCCACAGGCACGTCCGAACTGCTGAGAGCGATGGCGTACTCTGACGCGTACACGATCATCGGGGGCGGCCACACGGTGGCGGCGGCGGAGAACTTCAATGTCGCGGCGAAGATCGACCACGTGAGCACCGGCGGGGGATCGCTGATGGAGTACCTGTCGGGCAAGACGCTCCCCGGGATAGAGGCCCTGAAGAAGTGGAAGAAGCGCTCCCTGTCGTCCTCGGGGAAGTCCTAAGCCACTGGGGGGATTCGAACCCTCGGCCTGCAGTTTACGAGACTGCCGCTCTTCCGGCTGAGCTACAGTGGCACCGCGTTCGAAAGAAGCTCGAACGATTTAAGTCTTATCTAACGTAATCGCTGGCGATCTTTATCGCGCAGACCTCCCCGCACATCGAGCAGACGTCGTCGTCCTTGGGTTTCCTTCTCTGCCTGTACAGCTTTGCCTTCTCCGGGTCGACGGCTATGCTCAACATCTTCTCCCAGTCGAGGGCCTTCCTGGCCCGGGCCATCCTGTCGTCCTGCTCTACATTAATCCCTCTGGCGATGTCCGCCACGTGCGCCGCGATCTTGGACGCAACGACTCCCTCCTTGACGTCCTCGACCGTCGGAAGGGACAGATGCTCCGCGGGAGTGACGTAGCACAGATAATCCGCTCCGTGGAAGGCCGCCAGAGCCCCGCCGATCGCACCGGTGATGTGGTCGTAACCTGGTGCTATGTCCGTCACGATCGGTCCCAGGACGTAGAAGGGTGCACCCTCGCATACGGTCTTCTCCACGCGGACGTTCGCCTCTATCTGGTTCAGCGGGACGTGACCGGGGCCTTCGACGATCGTCTGGACACCTTTTTCCCTCGCCCTTTTCACGAGGCCGCCTATTATCAGGAGCTCCTGCAGCTGCGGCGTGTCCGTCGCGTCCGAGATGCATCCAGGCCGGAGACCGTCCCCGAGGCTGAGGGCGAAATCGTATTCCTGGGCCATCTCCACGAGGTAGTCGTAGTTCGAGTAGAATGGATTCTCCTCGTCCCTGTGGAGTATCCAAGAAGCGAGAAATGTCCCGCCCCGCGAGACTATGTCCGTGATCCGGGAGGAGCTCTTCACGCTGCTCACGCTGGCCTTTGTCACTCCGCAATGGACCGTCATGAAATCGATGCCGTCCTTGGCGTGGAGCTCGACCCCCGAGAACATGTCGTCCTCGGTCATGTCGAGGATTGACCCCTTCTTCGCGGCCTTCAGTGCCGCCTGGTAGATCGGGACCGTGCCGATGGGGACGCGCACCTCCTTGACTATCCTCCTCCTCATCTCGTCGATATCCCCGCCAGTGCTCAGGTCCATTATCGTGTCAGCGCCGTACTTGACCGCCACGGTGGCCTTCTCCAGTTCCTCCTTCATATCGTGATGATCAGCGGACGTGCCAATGTTGGCGTTGATCTTGACAGCGAGACCCTCGCCGATCCCGCATAGGTCGGGAGAGTGTACCTGATTGAACGGAATGACGACCCGCCCCGCCGCGACCAGTCTGCGCAGCCGCTCAGCGGGCATGCGCTCCACTTCCGCAACCGCCTCAATCTCGGGTGTGATTCCCTTTCTGGCTCTACGCATCAGAGTCATGTTTCAAGCTATATGGGGTGCGATAATTAAACTTTGGTACAGAAGACTGGATTCCCTCAAATCGCCTGTGACGCGAGGGCTTCCTCGAAGGCCTGTTGACGCTTGTCCTAATCTCGGAGCCCGAGATCCCTCATCCCGCTGAGAAGCAGTATTATGCCCCCCTTGTTCTTGGAGTATCTCCTCCATATGCGCGAGTTGGAATCTACGCAACTGGCGGTCTCGACGGCAACCCTGAAGTGGTGTTGCCG
>JAJISH010000349.1 GCA_022848825.1 Thermoplasmatota archaeon | reverse complement strand
GTGGAGTATGTGGTGAATCCCGAAGAATATGATGACGATTCCCATCACGATGAGAGACTTCTTGAGAAGTTTCATGTTCTTGATCTCATCCCATTCATTCACCTTGAGAATCTCGTCGAGATTGCTCGGGGTTTGCTTGATCTCTTCCCTGAACATCCGCTTGAATAGGGGGATGGCCACAAGCATGGTGATTATCACGATTGGCGTGACATGAATGACGAAGCTCATGAACGATATGTCCGCGGCACTGCCGATCATGATGTTCGGCGGGTCCCCGACGAGTGTAGCCGCCCCTCCAACGTTGGATGCAAGTATCTCAACCATAATAATGGGGATAGGGTTCAACTCGAGCCTCTTCGCAATCGCTATCGTGATGGGTATCAGCAGAAGAACGGTGCTCACGTTGTCGAGAAACGCCGAAGCGACGGCGCTGACGATCCCGAGCATCAGCATGAGCCCCCAATAGTTGCCCGAGACTGTCTTCGTCATTCTGATGGCCACGAATTCGAAGAACCCTGTCTCAGCGATCACGCCGACAATGACCATCATCCCGAACAGGAGACCGAGAGTGTTGAAGTCTATCGCAATGAAGCCCAGGTCGGGTGTGTACAGACCATCGCTAGGTTGGAAATAGCCAAAGAGGAGGTGGGCGACAATCATCGCAGCGGCACCCAATAGCGCGACCGTCGTCCTGTGCAACTTCTCCAGGATCATCAGGACCAACGTGCCGACGAAAATGACGACAGTGATTGCCTGGATCCAAGCCTCGACCATCGTCTACCCCCTTCCTCCTTCTACCAGCAGCACGGGGATCGGGGCGTAGAAGAGTATGTTTATCTCGCCTTTCGACAGGGGCAATGTTCTCACGACCATCCTGAGCTGGTCCCTCAGCCTGTACCCTCCCCGGCTCATCACAAGGAAGTCGAATTCCTCGAGGAACTTCGGTATCTCCTCTTTCATGCTCCATTCGAACTCCTTGATTTCGAAGTCGATCTCGTTCTGTTCCGCGAGTCTGGAGAAACCCTCGTAGACCGACCTTCTCACCTTCTTTCCCGCATAGCTCATCCCGCACTTTGCTCCGAACTCCTTGCAGAGCAGCAGGCCCCGCTCAGCCGCCAGCCACGACTTCGGCGAGTCCCCCACAACGATGAAGATCCTCTTGGGGCGACGGAGCTCCGGCATTCTGTCGAGGATGAGGACGTTCTTGATGGGCGTCCTGAATATCTTCTCCACGTGCCAGCATACGTGGGTCCGCTTCTGGTCCATTTCCATGGGAGTCTCCGTGGCGACCAGGTCGATCCTCTCCCGCCTGACGTAGTTCTCCACGATGGCCTCGAAGTTGCCCTTGTAGAATCCCTTCTTCGCCTTTATGCCCATCGCCTTCAGGTTGTCAACGCAATGGAAGAGGGCGCTCACCGCGCTTCGCTCCAGCGAGTCGTCCACGAACGAGGTCGCAGACATGATATCATAGCTGTAGTCCACGATGCTCACGACGTGGTACTCCGCATCGGGGAAAAGAATAGGGGTATACCTGAGCAGGGAATCGATGAGCTTGTAGTTATCAGCGATGATCATTACCCTCTTGAACATCAGATCGTCTCGACTCTATGCTCATTCAAGAAGGACTACATAAACGTCTGCCTGTGGGTTCAAGAATCGAGTCAGAACGAGGGGCCACTACCTCGATCTCATGGCGACCGCGGCGACGACAGCCACAACCAGGATTATCAGGCCGAGTGCCAGAGATGTCATCCCTGCTGGGAGATAGGGCTGTATCATCTGCACGGTCGGGGTGTCCGGGGG
>JAJISH010000348.1 GCA_022848825.1 Thermoplasmatota archaeon | reverse complement strand
GTTCAGCGAAGACGGTGAATGAGAAGATGGAAGCGAATGTTGAACCAAGAAAGGCCGGGAGCGAGTCGATATCCATCTGCCAGAAGCCGAGGAAGCCCAAGCGAGGCAGCCGATTTCGTGATTCGTTCCTCAGCGAAGTCATGGCATTCCGCAATCCTTCCCGGATGCATCATATCTTGATCTACGTCCTCAGGAATAACGGAGTCGATACCGTCAATGCAGGGTTTGAGGCGGGGATTGCTCAAGGGCGGTGTTTGATTGAAAGAGTCTGAAGAGAAGTTCCGGAGCATCTTCGAGAACGCGAATGACGGCTTGATGTTTCTCGATATGTCCGGAAAGGTCCTGGACGTCAACGAGAGTGCCGTTCGAATCTTTGGTAGGTCGAAAGAAGAGCTGATAGGGAGACACTTCACAGATGTATGTGCGGTTTCTCCGGAAAAGACATCAATAGTGGAGACCAGTTTCAGAGAGGTCCTTGCGGGAAGGAAGTTCATTCTACCCCTGCATATCAAGAACAAGAAAGGTCAGGAGATCGACATAGAGTGTTCGGCCAGTCTCGTGCAATCTGAGGGCAAAGCCCTGGGCGTGATAGCTGCCGCGAGAGACGTCACAGAGCGCAAGCGGGCGGAGAAAGAGCTTCGAAGGAATGAGGAGCGGCTGAAGATACTGTTCGAGTATGCGCCTGATGCCTGCGTTTTGTTCGACATGGAGGGAAACTTCGTGGACGGGAACAGGGCGGCGGAGAGATTGCTGGGTTATACGAGGGACGAGGCGATCGGGAAGAACATATTCGACCTGGAAGTGTTTCTTCCAGATGGCACCGAGAAAGCCCTTGAGAAGCTGGCGAAGAGCGTGAACGGACAGCCCACGGGACCCGATGAATTCGTGCTGATCCGAAAGGACGGCAAGCCGGTGACAGTGGAGACGAGGACATTCCCCGTGCGTATCGAGGGTCGGAAGCTGATACATGCAATCGCCCGCGACATCACCCTCCGCAAGTGGGCCGAGGAGGCAAAGGACAAACTGCTCTCCAACACGTCACACGAACTCCGAACTCCCCTCACGAGCATCGAGGGATACGCCAGATTCATGCTTTCTGGAAAGGCCGGAGATCTGTCGGAAGAGCAAGAGAAGTGTCTCGAAGTCATCGTCGAAGAATCGGATAGGCTGGGAGGGTTGATAGACAATTTCCTCGATTTGATAACGATCGACATCGAAGGTCTCAGAATGGACATGAAGGAGGTCTCAATCGCTCCGATCGTCGACCGAGTCATCTCCTCCATGGAGATCGAACTGAAAAGGAAGAGGATATCCTTGTCCAAGAAGTTCCCATCCGTGTTGGGTCCCGTCAGAGGCGATGAGACGAGATTGAACCAGTTGTTCTCCAATCTTCTCAGCAATGCCATCAAGTTCACGCCAACCGGCGGCTCGGTTGAGATTCGGTCGAGGATGAGCAGTGAAGGCATTATCGTTGAGGTAGCTGACACGGGCATAGGCATATCTTCCAAGGACGTTCCCCACATTTTCGAAAGGTTCTATCAAGCGGACAGTTCATCTGCCCGGAAATTCAAGGGCGTAGGCCTGGGTTTGGCGATATGCAGCGAGATCCTCGATGCCCACGGAGGACGCATCGAGGTGGAAACCGAGCCTGGCAGGGGCTCAGTCTTTCGCGTAGTCCTGCCGCAGGTGGAGGAGGCTCTGGATGGCGAGTAAGAAGATACTGGTGGTCGATGACGAACAGAATATTCTCGACCTGGTGGAAATGATATTGAAAGTGGAGGGATACAGAGTCTCCAAGGCTCATGACGGTCCCGAGTGCTTTGACGTAATAGAGGAAGTGAGCCCGGACCTCGTCCTGCTTGACGTCAACATGCCAGGAATGAACGGGTGGGGCGTCTACGAAAAGCTGAGGGAGAATCCGAGGACGAAGGACATTCCGATAGCGATGTTCACCGTCAGGGCTCATCCTGGTGAGATAGGGAAGGCCCTGGGCGCGATTGGCGTCGAGGACTACATAACGAAACCCTTCGATCCGGACGAGCTTGTGCGGCGTGTTGCGAGGCTTCTTTCGGAGTAGGGCGTAGGAATCCTTTCGTGATGAGACCGGTGAGATCTCACCGCGCAACGAGTGAGACTCTCTTTCCGTCTCCCCTGGATAGAATCCACGTTGCCAGCTCGCCGAAGGCCCTCTCCACGTTCATTCCCGTCTTCGCGCTGGTGAAGAGGAACGGTGAGCCCATGCCTCTCGAGTACCTGGCCACGTCCTTCTTGTCCATAGCGGATTCGTCCTCCAGGTCCGACTTGTTCGCTATTATGCAGACAGGGACCCTTCCCGCGACGTGGAAGACCGAGGACTTCCAGCCGTCTATGCTCTTCAGTGTCTCGTTCCGGGTCAGGTCGCACACGGCGAGGATGCCCTGCATTCCCTTGAAATGGGACTCCATGTACAGATCCGCGATGTTCCTCTCTCCCAGGATGTCCCATATCATCATGTCCACCCTCATTTGCCTGTTGTGCGGGAGGGGAATGAAGACCTCCTTCTTGGAGACCTTCGCGCCTATCGTCCTGACGTAGGCGTCGTCGAATTGATCCAGGACGTACTTCCTGATCGGACTGGTCTTGCCTACCGCGGCGTCTCCGACGAGTCCGACCTTGAGCTTGGCCACGCTATCGTTGTCTCTCTTCGTATCGGTAGGAACCTCGGAGACCACCCTCATCTCGTAGTCTATGCGAGCCACCTTCAAGAGGTACTTCATCTTGTAGATGGCCGTGTGAACCGCCTTTACGACGTTCCTGTCACGAGAGGAGAAGGCGTTCTTGGGAACCGTAAGGGTGAGTCTGTCGTCCTCGAGAATCCAACACTCCGATTCCAGGACGTCGGACACCATTCCCACTCTGGAATCCTTTCCCTTGAAGTGAACCTCGAAGATGATCCTTCCCTCTTTGCTTATCTCCCTCAGGTCTCTGCGCTTTGAGATTCCATCCAGCAGGACCTTCCTGCCTCGGGACCTCGATGATGTCACGGAATCACCCAGTTTTTTCTGTCAGGATGTCTCTCGATTCGACCCTCAGATAAAGCTTCCGTCGACATTATCGCCGGCGAGAC
>JAJISH010000347.1 GCA_022848825.1 Thermoplasmatota archaeon | reverse complement strand
GCCCTTACTTCACCAGCTTTTTAGGCAGGTGAACAGCTAACACATTGTGTTAGCACTTGGAATCCCCTCATCGCGGTTTCCCACATTGTGAAGTTTTCGCGACTGCTGCGCCCCGTAGGGCCTGGACTCGTGTCTCAGAGTCCATCTCCGGGCTACATCTCCCAATGCCCGTACCCGTCGTCGCCTAGTTGGTCATTTACACCAACTACAAGCTGATAGGCCGCAGACTCATCCTTAGGCGCCGGAGCTTTTAGCCTGAGGGCGTTCCAGCATCTCAGGCCTATGGGGTATTATGCTCAGTTTCCCGAGATTATTCCCCACCTAAGGGCAGATTATCCGCGTGTTACTGAGCCGTCTGCCGAGTCCCGAAGACTCTCGACTCACATGTCTTAATCGGATTCCAATAGCGGTGGCCTCCGGCAGGATCAACCGGAGTTGAAGTATGATGCACACGATATTGGCGTGATCGCTGAGTTTCATCTCTTCATCGAGTGTCAGAAAGGAGAGTTCCCGACGAGCGGTTTTCTCCAATCTCCATGCTGTCGGCAACATTGGAAATGGGTTGATCACTCCTCACAACCCGGCCGGAACGCTGCCAGCTACCTCTCATCTTGTGGGGACTATATCTACATTTCGTCCCCTGAAAGGCGGTGCAAGTACCCTATCCGGCTCCCGCCTATTAATAGTTTCTCATTTGCGCTGGCCATCTGATTCCGCGAGTTGATTTCCAATCGTGCGAAAAACGTTAAAGCCGAGAATCCATCTACCATCGTGATTGCGAGGGATGTGATGAGCGGGTACGTTGTTACCGCCGGAGAATCCGAGACCATCGGCGAAGTCGCCGCCAAGCTGTCCAAACACAGAATAAGCGGTCTTCCTGTTGTGAACCTGCAGGAGGAGCTCGTCGGGATGATAAGCGAGTCCGATATCATCAGGCGTTTCACCAACTTGGTCACAGAATCCAGCGGAAGGAGGTTCCTCACCAGCCTCGCCGAATCGCTGGACGTGCTCACGGTTCTGTGCAAGACAGACCACGAGGAGGGGGAGAAGGTCTTCACCAGCCTCAGAGAGACCCCAGTGTCCGAGGTCATGACGAAAGGGGTCATCGCAGCCGAACCCGATGACACGATCCAGAGGGTCGCCGAACTGATGACCACGAACAACGTGAATAGAGTTCCCGTCGTCGAACATGGGAAGCTCGTCGGAATCGTTGGCCGAGCGGACATAGTCAAACGGGTACGGTCCATGGACATGACGGTCGCCCCAAAGGTGTAGTCATGGGCGATGACGCCTTCGGCAAGGCGTTCATGGATTTCCATCTGGGCAATGAGTCGGAGCTCGTCTTTGAGAGAGATGATGGCTACTCCAGCTCGTCCGACATTCCGCACTACTTCCGCGAACCGGAGGGATTCCCGCCGTATGAGAAGGACGCTCTCTCGTACACCAATTCAAAGGTCCTGGATATCGGATGCGGGGCGGGGAGACATTCCGTTTGGCTGCAGGAAGAGGGCTTTGATGTGACGAGCATCGACTCCTCTTCTCTCGCCCTTGAGCTGTGCAGGAGAAGAGGCTTGGAAAAGCTAGTTCAAGGCGAATTGCATCACCTGCCTTTCGGGAAAGGCGTCTTCGACAGCATCGTCCTGCTCGGGAACGGCTTTGGCTTGGCCGGGAGACTCGAGGATACGATCGACCTCCTGAGAAGGTTGCACGAGATTACGAAGGATGACGCCGTTGTCATCACCGATTCCAGGAACTACGCTCTGACGAGGAAGAAGGCACATCTCGAGTATCATGAAGCGAACCGCAGGAGGGGAAGACCCGCCGGAGAGGTCAAGATCAGGGCGAAGTGCGGGTCCGAGGTCTCCAACTGGTTCTATCTGCTGATGGTCACTCCGCGGGAGATGGAAGAAGTGTGCGAGAAGGGCGGATGGAGGGTGAAGGAATTCTTCGAAGGCGTGGACCCCGTATTCGGTGCCGTTCTGGAGAAGTCTAGGCCCTGAGCTTCTTCACGACCGCTGCCAGCTGGTCCGCGACCATGCGCAGGAACTTGCTGTCTTCATCCGTGAACGGGTCGAGGCGGTCACTGTCCACGTCGATCTCCCCGAACACATCGTCTATGTACTTGATGGGAACCACGATCTCGGCCTTGGTGCTCGGAAAGCACTCCAGGTATCTATCATCCTGGGAGACGTCCGGGACGACGACGGTCTCGGCGGTCCGCGCGGCCAGGCCGCAGACGCCCTTCCCTATCGGGATCCTCGTGTGTTCCGTCGCCTTCGGTCCCTTGTATGCCTGCAGAACGAGGTCGTCGCCCTCTATCGCGTAGATGCCCACCCACGTGTAGTGGTCAAGGCTCGACTGGAGCACGTCGCACACGTCCTGGTAGAGCTCCGTGGGGTCGTCTCCTGTCTTCAGGAAATCACCGATCTTCTTGAGCACTTCGTTGTACGCGCCGCTCATCCTGTCCCCGATGCCCATGTCGTCCGAGTGCTCCAAGATATCACCTGTTGGAATCCCTGGCAAAA
>JAJISH010000346.1 GCA_022848825.1 Thermoplasmatota archaeon | reverse complement strand
CGACAAAGGTAGATGTTCTCTCAAGTGGGTTTCTTCGACGTCGACAATCCCGAAATCCATGGCAAGTCTTGCTTCCACAACGTCCCTGCGCACGAACTCGTGTTTGTCAATATTGAATTGCAGGTCTGCCCGAACCCAGTTCTTGTCCTCCGTCCAGTCGATATCTGAACTATCGAAATGGGTTGACTTTCTCACCCGCTCCCTGTAATCATGAGGACTTGATTTCTGGACAATAGCACATTCCACGGCCGATTTCAGCGAAGGGTGAGAAACAAGCGTGATGGTCGGACGGTCCGAATCGGCAAGATCCTTATCTGATATTCGACAATAGATGGGGAGTACAATAAGAACGCCATACGACTTATCTGGCTCAAATCCAAGACAGCTCTTTGCCAATTCCCTTTCATTCAATGCAACTCCTGTGAACTTGTCCTCTCCGAGATGTCGTTCCTGTCTGGAATCGAACCGGATTTGACAGGATATGCGAGGGAACTTGTCAAGTCGAAAGGACTCTAGAGTGTCGGAGAAGTTACTGCACAAGGTAGATGTGAAGCCCTCAGCTTCTACACCGGTCCTCACAGGTTGGCCACCGAAATCGACATAGCCTTCCCGAAACCTCTTCTCGAATTGGGGCCAAGTGGCGAAATCTGACACTGCGTAGAGGACCCCTCCATCATCGCCGAATAGATTGCCGAACCTCTGTCGAAAGCCCTCGTGCCTTTCTCTTATCTGATCTGTCGTCTCGTTTGCGAATCGAATTGCCATGGCGAGGGTCCACCAGCCTTTCTCGTTCTTTCTGACCAGTGCAGAAGTGTCTATCGACCGATAGCTTTGCCCGAATCTCTTTAGCGCGGCGTCCAGAGTGAGCTCCGATGTCAATCTCACATATCTCAATGCAATCCCCCAACTCATGATAGTGGGGTCGATATTAATGGTTAGCGCTGTTAGCTTCCGGCTCGGGGCTCTTCCGCCAAAACGATTATGAGGGCTTTTCCCCATAGCGAGACCGGGAGGGTCGATGAGCCTGTTCATGAGGAACGACCATGTGCCCTTGGACAGCCGCGTCCATTCCGCGACACATCCATCACAGACTTCAGCGTCCGCGGTTACCCCATTCCCGTATTCGGGGCACTCGTAGCGCCGCCTCCTCCAAAGCCTAGATCACCACTGATAGCTATCAACCAGAGCGCCAGTAGAATCTCTCAGAAAAACAGTATCACCGTCGTTGTTCCATATGGGAGACTCGCTACCCCAATACAACTCCGTTGCTGTGTCCGTTCCGCTTCCAGTATAGAGGGTGACTGATGCGTAAGCGCTCAATGTGAAGGAGGGGAACGTGTACTCGTGGCCGTATTCATCGCTCACGCGCCACCCGGTAAGGGTAGCAGCTGTGTTTCCACCGTTCGTGAAGACTATGTACTCATCGTTCAGGTTATACCAGTCATTACCAGCAGCGTTCTCGTGGACGTAGGAGATATAGACGTCAGCGGAGGATTCTTCCCACATCCCTCGCTGAGCGTTCCTGGCCTCCTGTTCTGCACTCTCGAATTGCGAGGCGTACTTCGTGTTGGGTGAGTACGGATACGCTTCTGCCCACCCGCTCCTGACCATTTCCATGTTGACGTGGAGACTGCCTACCCAGACATACCTCAGCAACCTTCCGTAATGGTCTGTGTCTTCGACATCCTCCTCAAGTCTCACCTTGTGGTTTCCGATCAACTCCGAGAGTTTGGATTTGCACTCGTAGTAGAAGGTCTCACCGCTCTCAGGCGTATCGATCCCTACTAGTCTGACCCTCCAGTCGTCCTCTATCTCGATCGTGTCCCCGTCTATGATCCTGATGACAGAGTAGGTTATGTTTTCCCCGCCTCCCTCGTCATTCGGCGATGGGTTTGTGTTGGCAATCTGAGTTGATGCGACGTACAGGACCATGGCTGGAACTATGACAAGGACTACGAGGACCGCCCACGCCTTCTTCATCAAATCACATAACGAGAGGGAGATATATTGCTTTTGGCGTGGGTGAAGTTCTTGACCAGCGGCCTCATCCGCCGCCCTCACCTGTCGGTACACATCAACTCAATGCTCACCAGAACTCAATCCATAGTTTTCGGCATACGAAGTGACTGCCTCCTCGACTGCCCGATGAACGGCATCACGCTTGGTCAGCATGAAGAAAACCACGTGATTGTCCGACACGAATTGGACGGTTGAGTCCACATCAGCTTCCCTTTCGATTCTTCTGCGAATACGAGAGAAGAACTCCCTTCTCTCCACACGGGGAATGAACTGGAAAACGATAAGGACGGACTCTTCGTCCATACGGCGGTACAGCTCCCCAACTTCCTCGTACATGATGTACTTGTCCTTCTGGCCTCTCATGCTCTTGACCTCAAGTCCATTGTCGGGGTCCACGACTATGATCGACCTCGTCAGCTGTTCCTCGCCGATCGATGAGAAGTACCGCTCCCTGTCCTCGTGCGTAAAGTACGTCGCCTTCCCGTGGATCGACAGCTCCAATCCAGCGAGCTGCTGGGCGTCGTGGAAAAGCCTTTCGAGTTCCCGTATGTCACGGCGTTCGTCTCTCAAGCAGTCCTGCAGGAATCGTGTCAGAAACCGCCTCTGTGTTCCGGCCTTGGTATAGTCGGTCTTTCCCCCGTCCGATGTCTCGTCGTCCTCTGTCAGCATCGGTATGAACGTGAAACGTCTCAGCCCGGTCTTGAGCAGCAGCTCCAGGACGAGGTCGTACTTGAACAGGTCTCTGGTGTCACCGAAGTATTGGTTCTTCATCGTCGCTCACCTGAAGTTCGAGGTGATACTCATTCCTTCGCATTCGTGACTGCCGTCGCGATCATCACGGAATCGTTGTACAGTGTGTCCGAGTGAGCCAGGCGGCAGAAGACTATGTCGCGAAAAAACAGAAAGATGGGCGCCTCTCGGCGCCCTTCAGGCTCCTTTCGGCTCAGGAGCATTGGGCGAATCACCCCTCTCCGCTTTCGATATCTTCCACCAGACGAGGATGTAGTTCAAGGGGCCAAACATAGCAATGATGACGAGGAGAATCAAGAAGGTTTGGTCCATCGTCCCGATGACCAACAATACGAGGACAGAAGTCAACGGTATGTAGCCCGCTAGCATACCGTGCAGAATGTATTTCGCCTGACTGCGGATTTCTGCCAGGCCAAAGAGACTGGCCATTCCAGCCACGGATACGGCGACCACTATCACCCAGAAATCGAAGACGATGTTGGAGACCCCTGCCAAGACGAACGCAAGGACCATCATCACGGATGCAAGCGCCACTCCGAGTGCTATCCAAGCGTACCCATACGCTTTGCTTCCCTCTCCAGCGATTATGCGGTCCAGGGGAAACCTCTTCTCCACTATTTCTCCAGGCCACCCCCTTCGAGAGGACCAGGCTTCGTAGCTGCTTTCCAACGCCCTGCCGATGTTCGCATCCACGTACAGGACAACCCTGCCCCCGCCAGTGGACAATTGAATGGCCTCGATGTCGACTTTCCGTAGTCCTGTCCCCAGTCTCCTCACATTGAACGGTGGACGGACATCCTCCCATGTGATTCTCTTGGTCCTCCCGGTTTTGTAGCGAAGCACTGCACCGCTGTCCAGAACCATCACATAGCGGGGAATCCAGAATCGACCAATCAGATCCCAGGCGATGAGGGCAATTATCGGCAACAGAACAGCCATGACAAAGAACGTTATCGCTGGCATGACTGCTCCTTGAAGAAGTGCCCAGACGCCGATAGGGATGAAGATCACAGGGAACACGCCCGCCCACAAATTCGTCTCTTTGATGTATGCGCGGAAGTAGGCGTTTCTGAGCCAGTGAGCTTCCTCAGGCAGATTCTCCCTCCAGCTGGTTGCGACACTAAGTGCCGCCGGATCACTTCTGGTCTAGCGATTCCTCCGTATTAATGCTTATCTGAGCTTCTGCGTGCCCACATCGTTCCTCCCCTATCGCTTCTGGAAGAATCCAATGATCTCAAGCACGATTTCGCGAAACCATCACCTCCACCGAGCTCGGCTCCTTCACGAACTGCTCCTCGAACGGAGAACGTCTCTTCAGGACGTAGCCGTTTGCGGCGAGATACTGATTCGCGAGCCTCTCCTTCATCCTCCTTTCGGGGAAGAGAAGGTCGATGTCTCTTGACCCGTATCCGAGAGGGTTGTACAGCCAGACGGCCCGCCCACCGATGACCATCGGAAAGCTGCCGTAGAGCGTATTGAACCACCGGCCGACGTTCTTCAGCTCCTGGAGGGTGGAGTCCGTCAATTCGCCGTAGTACACCTCGTCGAGGGTCACAGGTCCACCTCCCAGAGGTCTTTCAGCAGCTCCTTCGTGTAGTGTGCTTTGCCGTCGCAGAACATGTCCAGCACGGTCTGCACAGGGGACGTGTACCTCATCCCGTCGATCTTGCGCGAGATAAGGGAGTCCACCTGCCGCTCGAAGGAGACCATCGATCGGTCGGAAGCGGGCCCATCCGGCTCGAGGAAGTCAATCCTGTAGCACGACAGCTTCGTCAGCCCCTCGCTCAGACGGCTGAACTCGGCCTCCAGCGCTTCGCAATCGACCGCGTAGAACGAGGTCTCCGGTGACCTGAAGTACGAGCCATACCTCTCCACGGAGGTCCCCAGGCAGAGTATCGCCTCGGACGGGAGCATTCCCAGAACCTCCTCCCTGGAGGTGTCGACCGATACTGAGAAGGCCCTGAGCTCCCGCATGGAGCGGAAGAGGGACATGGCCCTCACGAGACCGGTCGGGTTCGTCAGCACGTATCCCTTGCGTCTCCTCTCGACGAACGCGTTCCCCTCCAGCCATCTCACGACCTTGTTCACCTGGCCGATTGCGATGCTTCCTCTCTTGTTATACTCCGACCAGAGCCCTCTCTGGGAGAACTCCTGGGCGGTGAGGATGTGCAGAAGCAGTCTCATTGTTTTCGGTGCGTTCAGCCTCAAGTTGTTCACCTGATAGTGAAATGTTCACCGTATAGTGAACAGAAGAGCTCGCGGTAAATCAACCTTTCGGTCACCCTGCCTCCATCTCGGGCCTCGACAACCACATCTCCCTTCCCGCTCCACCCTCGAACCACTCCCGCCATATCCACGAGTCCGTCTCCCCGCTGCTCTGCATCAGAGCGCGCCGCTCACCGGGCCCGTTCCCCGGAACGTCAGCACATGATCAGGAAGAGCCACAGGGGCAGACGGACCACCTCTCCACGCAGGGACAACGTGTCCTTCGTCATCGCCATCCCGAGGGTAGATTGTGTACGCATTCATGTCATAACATCCCAAGAAGTGGGATATTGTGACACAGATGAAGACCTCCGTGATATGGAAGAAACTGGTAATAGACGGACGCAAAATAGCCACTTCTGCCGAGATTCATGACTTGGCTCGCAGACTAGAAGTAGCGCGGCGCCTCGAGCCGTGAGCGATCCTCGCGCTGCTCGGGTCCTGCAGGTTCCTTGCAGCTCCTCCGCAGGTTTCTTGCGACATCCTAGGGACTTACTAGGGACATACTTGCTACATCCTTGCTCCTCCCTTGCTCCTTCCTTGCAGGATCCTTGCTGAAACCTTGCTCCTCGCTTGCTCCTCGCTGCTTGTTCCGGCGCTCCAGAGCGCACATTTCGCGAAGTTCCCGTTCTTGTCAGGGGCACTCATGATTCCTTTCTCTGTTGCACCAATTACTTAAAGAAATGCAATGCAAATCAGGACAATCTGCCACATTTCGAACGATTTCTGAGCTTGCGAAATTCGTCATCTGGGTGACGGCGCCAAATCCCCTTGCCAGCTCTTCGAACCCGGGCTTGCGATTCTCGTTCCTGCGGGCCCTTCCGCCGAAACGATTGTGAACGCGTCCAGGACCGAACGGCCACAGACGGAGTCCCCCGTGACTCACCCGCTCGGCCTGATGTAGTCCTGCGTGCCCCATTTGACGCCGATGAAGTGCTCCGGCGGCGTGC
>JAJISH010000345.1 GCA_022848825.1 Thermoplasmatota archaeon | reverse complement strand
CGGTCGATGAGGCCGTCCTGGGGAAGGAAGGCGACATGTTCGATGTCGTCGAGAGAATCAAGCCCGACATCATCGCACTCGGATATGACCAGAAGCACGACGAGGAGGCGATAAGGGCGGAGCTCGAGAAGAGGGGGCTCGACGTCGAGCTCGTGCGCCTGTCCAAGCTCGGCACGGATCTGGACGGAACTCGCAAGATAATCCAGAAGGTCGTCGCCTGGTACAAGGTCAAGGCGAAGCTGGATGCAATCGAGGGTCGAACGTGAAGCGGATTGGCATTGCGGACACGACTTTCGCACGATTCGATATGGCCGCGAGCGCGGTCGACGAGCTCAAGCAGCTCGGCGCCGGGTACAAGATCATCCGCTACACGGTCCCGGGGATCAAGGACCTCCCCGTTGCCACCAAGATGCTGTTCGAGGAACAGAGCTGCGATATAGTGATGGCCCTGGGGATGCCCGGGGCACAACCCATCGACAAGCAATGTGCCCATGAGGCCTCGCTGGGTCTCATTCAGACGCAGCTTCTTACGAATCACCACATCATAGAGGTCTTCGTCCACGAGGACGAGGCCAAGAACGAGAAGGAATTGGCACGGCTCGCCGATAGAAGGACGCGCGAGCATGCCGAGAACGTCTTCAACCTACTCTTCAAGCCCGAGAAGCTCAGACGGAAAGCGGGCAAGGGCGCGAGGCAGGGGTTCGAGGACGCAGGACCTTTGGAGGTATGAAATGAACCTAGGAATAATCGTGAGCGAGTTCAACTTCGACATCACCATGGACATGTTGGAGAGAGCCAAGGACCACGCGGCCTTTCTTGGGGCCACCGTGAAGGTGGTCGTGAAGGTGCCCGGTGTCTATGACACACCCATAGCCCTCAAGAAGCTCCTCTCCAGGAAGGACATCGATGGCGCTGTCGTGTTGGGCGCGGTAATCGAGGGGGAGACGGAGCACGACGAGATCGTGATGGGTCAGGCGAGCAGGAAGATAACCGACCTCTCCGTTGAGTTCGACAAGCCCGTGGGCCTTGGGATCACAGGCCCGGGAATGGGAAGACTGCAGGCCGAGGCCAGGATAGAGAGGGCGAAGACGGCCGTGGAGAGCGCCGTCAAGCTGCACAGCCGCCTTAGGGAAATCTAGGCGGGGACGAAAACCTTTATCTACATTCTGCCCTTCTCATTTCTGAGCCTTCAGGAGGAAGCCAGCGGCAAGACTCGTGAAGATTCAAGGATTGAGGATTCTATGGTAGACGTCGAGGCGATTGAGAAGATTTTGGACGAAGTGAAAAGTCTCGAGGGGATCTCGAGCCTGATTCTGGTGTCACGCACGGGCGTGCACATCGCGGGGGATCTTCCCAAGGGTGCGCACGTGGAGACGTTCGTCGCCATGTTCGCCATCCTTCTCGGTGCCGCTGAGACGGCGACTTCCGAGCTGAACGAGGGTCTCAGGAACATCGGGATCTGCTTGGAGGCCACACAGGTGCTGGTCGTCAGCGACGGGCCGAAGGCGCTGTATGTCGTGATCGCCTCCAAGGATATCGACGAGAACAAGATAATCGACGAGCTGAACAAGAGGAACGAGGAGCTTCAGCAGCACCTCTAGATCTTCTTCATGCCCCTTTTCATCCACTTTGTGACGGATGAGTAGACGTAATCCAGTGTCTCGCGCATTTGCCTGTTCTCCCCCTCAGCGGTCGTCCTGCGCCTCACGATCTCCTCGATCACGTCGTCCTCGCTTGCAGGGTCTCCCTTGAACAGCGTGTACGCCTTCCCGATCTCACCGAGGGCGTGGGAGTCCGTACCGCCCGTCTGGCCTAGGCGGAGCCTGTCCGCGAGCCTCTTGGACCTCTTGTTGTTCCTCGCAGTGCAGCGGGCGTTCTGGACCTCGACCGCCGCGAAGCTCTCCGCGGTGACGGATTTCCCGCCAATCCCGGACCAGAATCTGTGCGGGTGCGGTGCGACCGAGATCCCGCCAAGGTCTCTAATCTTCTCCGCAGTCTCCTCGACGGTCAGATGTGTGGGTATCAGCTCATCCACGCCGTAGGCGACGATGTGACCCGCCTCGGTCGACACCTCAACGCCCCTGACAAGTAGGAAGTCGTCGAACCCCCTGCACATCTCATAGGCCTTCAGAGACCCGCGGATATCGTTGTGGTCCAGGATGGCGATCCCATCCAGCCTCATCTTCCTTGCGTAGGCCACGATGTCCTTGGGCTTCTCTCTGCCGTCCGATGAGAACGCAGAGTGTATGTGTAGGTCCATCTTCATCTGGATCACTTGACCTGAGATCCTGCCGGAACGTCCCTGTGCAGCGTAACGGGCTTCCCCTGTGCCTTGAGCGGGACGGTCCTCTCCTCGTCGAGGACAACCGCGGTCTTCTTCCCGCCCTCTCCCTCGGCCACGACGATCTTGAGCTTCTTGAAGTCCTCGAACGAGATGACCGGAAGGCCCTTGCTCCCCAGAACCTGGGTTCCCGGGGCAGACCCCTCCGCGAGAAGAACGGACACGATCTCCTTGTCCTCCGCGGCCATGAGCATCGCGTTGGATTCCACGCCCCTGAGCTTGGCGGGTTGAAGGTTGCAGAGCATGACCAGGTCCTTTCCCATGAGCTCTTCGCTCGTGTAGTAGCCCTTCAGGCCTGCAACGATCTGTCTCTTCTCGTCACCCAGGTCAATGGACATCACGTACAGCTTCTCCGCGTCAGGATGGTCCTCGATCGAGATGACCTTTCCGACCCTGATGTCGAGCAGGTTCTCCACAGAGGCTTCCCCCTCCGGAAGCTCGATCTTCTTGAAGAGCGGCGAGGGCTTCCCTATCTTCTGGCCCGCCTCAATATCGTTCAGCGCCTCCTCCCAGCTCTGGCTGGTCAGGTCCGATTCGTACCCGAGCATCTTCCACAGTCGGGCTGACGAGAACGGAAGGAACGGAGCCGAGAGCATGCACAGGGCCTTCACTATGCGCAAAGCGACGTGCAGTGACGTCCCACAAGCTTCCTTGTCCACCTTCACGAGGGTCCACGGGCCGACCGCGTCGAAGTACTGGTTCCCAAATCGCGCGAGGGACATGATCTTCTTCATCGAGTCCTTCAACTTGACCCGCTCGAGGTTGTCGTCCACCTCTTTCCACGTCCGCTCGATTCTCTCCAATGCCTCGTCGTCCTTCGTTGTCGTCTTGACGACCGGGGGGACCTCTCCGAAGTGCTTGTTGACGAACGTCAGCACCCTGTGCGCGAAGTTCCCGTAGGTCGCCAGCAGCTCGGTGTTGTTCCTCGTGACGAATTCTTTCCACGTGAAGTCCGAATCCCTGTTCTCCGGCATGTTGACCGTAAGGTAGTACCTCATCGCGTCCGCGGGGAAGTCTTCCAGAACCTTGTCGATCTCAAGCGTCACGCCCCTGGACTTCGAGAACTGTGCGCCCTCGAACCTCATGAACTCGTTCGCGGGGACATCATAGGGCAGGTTCAGGTCCCCACGGGCCATCAGGACGGCCGGCCAGAAGATGGCGTGGAAAGGTATGTTGTCCT
>JAJISH010000344.1 GCA_022848825.1 Thermoplasmatota archaeon | reverse complement strand
CCCGTAGTAGAGGTAGTAGTCCTTGTCGGACCAAGAGGCCGTGATGTCCCTGTGAAGTGCAAACCAGATTCTCGTGGACGTGTCGTTCCACGCCGAGCCCGGGTCGAGGCTCCGGTTGAGCTCAACCCATGCTGCGCCATCCCAATGGACCACGCGCATGTCGTCGCCGTCCGCCTGGGACTTGCCGGCAGACACGAGTGCGGCGTGGTCGAGGGCGGTCGACACCGCGTATCCCGCGGGGAGGTCAGACAGGCCTGCTGTGACTGTCATGCTCTGCCTGAACTGACATTGGGTCCCGTTCCACCAGGACCTGGGGAGCTCGCTGAAATGCATGTGAAGGACGTAGGGTCCGGCATCGATGTTCACGTCGGCGGTGCCCGTGTACAGGGAAGGAGCCAGCGAAAGGAGCATCAGTGCTGCGGTCGCGACTGCGGGAACTCCCCTGAGCCACGAAGGTCTGGTGCTCGGGGCAGTGCCTGTCGTGCCGTGCGACATCATTCCGAGCCTCCCTCCTGATCGATGTTGCCATCCGCCTCGTCGAGGTCCAGCGCCTTCTCTATCTCGTAGGGGCCTTCTCCGCCGTCCTCGGCCTCGATATCGTTTGTGGGGTCGAACGCCCCCAGATGCTTTCTGAGGATCCGTTCGACTCCCGCGAATCCCGCCAGGAATCCGTTCCAGTCCTTCAGTTCGCCTGCGTATGTCCTCTCGATCTCCTCCAAGGCTTCCTTCACAGGTCGAATGTTCCTTCTCGTCTCGTGCCCGCTGTAGACGACGGCGATGTACACCTGTTCGCCCTTCTCGATCAGTATCTTCTGGTCCCCGAAGTCTATCCTCCTCACGGGTGCGTCCTCTATCTCCCGGAACGAGTCCCGTATGAACTCCTGGATCACGGTGAACATGCTCGAGAAGATGTCCTCGTCGACGTAGGTCTCCTTCTCAATCACGGAATGGCTGATGAGGGTGCCGCTCCTGTGTATGAGGAACGCCTCGTCGATTTGTATCCTGGCGAAGAACCATCTCGAGAATATCGCGAGTATCAGGCCCGCAAGGATGATCGTGATCACGGACCACGGCCAGTATATCTGGTCCCAGATGGAGGGCGGTGGCGGACCGACGATGCTCACACGGATGGTGGCGTACGTTGTGAGCGCACCGTCACTCACCTCGAGGCGGATGTAATCGGTGCCCTCGTCCGAATAGGCGAACAGGAGCATGTACCCGGCGATGGAGGGCGTCTCCGCGTAGTCGCCCGACACGAGGATCGTCAGCTCCGAGAAGGTGTTGTCGACGTCGTAGACATATTCCGTCAGGTCCAGAGTGTAGGTCTGGCCCTTCATCAGGACCAGGTCCGCGATGTCCAGTATCACGGGCGCGTCGTTGACTGGGAGGACGTCCACCTTCATCGTCTGCTCCCTTATCCCGCCGAACGTATCGGTCGCTCGGAAGGTGACGTACTCCACACCGAACCAGTCCTGAACGGAAGAGAAGTTGACGACGAGAGTTGAGTTATCGATGGACACGTGAACGTTCGAAGAGAGGCTGGTGTATGTGAGCTCGTCTCCGTCCGGGTCGAAGAAGTGATCGTCGATCGTGAACGCGTCCGTGAACGGAGTGTCCTCGAAGAAGATGATGTCAGGGATGGGAGAGGCGACCTCTGGCGACAGGTTGTCGAGAACGGTTATGTTGATGTCCTGGAACGCTTCCTCCAGGCCGTCGCTCACAGTAATTCGAACTGTGAAGGTCTGCCCGCTCAGGCCCACTGGATAGTAGATGTACATGACAGTCGTCTGACCGCCATAGAAGAATATGTGAGAGGAATCGTTCGTTGTTATCAGTAGATCGGACGTGTCGTTGTCCACATCATGGACGTAGGGCATCAGGTCGAACGTGTAGTTGATCAGGGGACTGGCGACATCATCGTAATGGACCACGAGGTCCGGGACGCCCGAGATCGTCGGCGGGTCGTTGACGGGGAGGACGGTCACTAGGACTATGTCCTCGGCTCGGGCATTCTCCGGGTCAATAGCCCTGAAGGTCACGACCTCCTGCCCTGACCAGTCCATGGGAGCGATGAAGTCCACCGTGTGATCCTCATTGATCGTGATATCGACATGGATGTTCCCGGTCGTGTAGAAGAGGCTGTCCGCGTCAGGGTCATCGAAGTAGTCGTCGAGGTCGAAGTAGTTTATCACCTCCTCGCCCTCGTAAAGGGTGATGTCCGGCAACTGCGTCGTAAGGACCGGCACGTAATCCTCCGATATCGTGATCGCCAGGACCGTGGACATATCCCCTCCGTCCTCGTCGTGAACCGCTATTATGGGATACACGGTGAGATCGAGATAGTCCTCCGGATACGTGAACGTCCCCCACAGTCCATTGAAGGAGATGTGGTCGGTGTCGGTACTGGTCAGAGTGAGATCCTCCTTCGGAGTCTCCACGTCCGAGACGTAGTCGTAGAAGTAGTAGGTGTAGACCACGTCGTAGTGCACCGTGAAGGGGGTAATGCTCTCAATGGTGGGCCTGTCGTTCACGGATGTTATGTTGATGTGGAGGGTCTGTCCGTCTGTATGGCCGTCCTTGTCCCTCAGCCAGATGGTCAACTCATCGCTACCGTAACCGTCTGGGACGGTCGTGAGCGTTATCACGTGGTTTCCGATGATGTTGTCCCCGCTGATAGTAGTCAGCGAGGAGTCGTGGTCCGTGAAGAACCACGTGAGGTCGGAGAGAGGGTCCTGAGGATCGCTCGCGAACGTGGAGAGGTCAAGGCTCCAGCTGCCGTA
>JAJISH010000343.1 GCA_022848825.1 Thermoplasmatota archaeon | reverse complement strand
GTGCTCGGATGGCCTGAGAGCTTCGAGAGGATGAAGGTTGATGGATCACCATGATGAACGCGTCCCGCCCCAGGGTTGCCTATCTGGTCTCGATGAAGAGCGGAATCCACAGCTTCGTCTTCAGGGAGCTGGAGGAGCTCGAGAGACACGGGCTCCCTTTTGTTCTGTACCCCACGAAGGTCGGGAAAGGTCCGTACATGCCTCATAGCCAGTGGAAGCTCCGTCGCTTCGGAGCTGGAACGTTAATCCTCGGCCTTGCCAAGTCCTTGGTCCGTAGACCCAGGTCTCTCTTGCGTGTCCTGATCGAGGCCGCCAGGTTTCGGGCTTGGGTGGATGTCGCTCTCGCATTGGACTTCTCCAATCATATGGAGGATGAGGGCATCACGAGAATCCACTGTCACTTCGGCGACCACAAGCTCTTCATAGGCTACTTCAGCGGGCAGATGCTCGACCTGCCGGTATCCGTCACAATCCACGCGTACGAGCTGTACAACAACCCGAACCCCAGGCTCTTCAGACACGTGCTGGACAGGATCGGTGATGTGATCACGATATCCGACTACAACAGAAGAGTGCTCGAGCGGGAATATGGAGTCCCCCCGGAAAAGGTCCACCTAATCCGGCTCTTCACCGACAAAGGCCTTGACGAGGAACCTGCACGTTCTCGCTCCGGTCCCTTCACGATACTAATAGTCTCGAGATTCGTTGAGAAGAAAGGTCACAGGACCCTCTTCAGAGCTGTTGCGAGGCTGAGGGACCCTGACGTCAGACTCCAGGTTGTCGGCGGCGGACCCTTGGACCTGAAGTCAATGGTCTCCCGAATCGGAATACAGGACAAGGTCGAATTCCTGGGGAAGGTGCCAGATGACGCGTTGAAGGAGCTGTATCAAGGTTGCGATGTCTTCTGTCTGCCATCCGAGACGCCGGAATCCGGAGACAAGGAGGGCATACCAGTTGTTCTCATGGAGGCTATGGCATATGGGAAACCGGTCATTGCGACTCGCCACGCAGGAATACCGGAGATTGTCGAGGAAATCCTCATCGACGAAGGCGATGATGAGGCCCTTGCGGAGAACATCGAATCGCTGATGAACGACAGAGAACTCGGAGCGAGACTGGGAGAGAACAACCGGCGGATAATCAGGGAAAAATATTCAAGCGAGAATGTCAATGCGCTTCTGAGAATCTTCAGAAGGGATGATGCATGATTCGAAGCGATATCGGAAGTGAACGGACTCTGTTCCTTCGGGTTGAGGATCGTGCCCTCTGTAATCAAGAACCAGGGTTGATCTGAGCGATGTCGACTGCGGCTGTGACAATCAAATCGCGGATTCTGTCCAGGAAGACGACGTACTGCTTTCTAGCGGTCCTTGTCCTGGTCAACCTGATCTACAGGTATCCAATCGGAATCACCCATGAGGTGGGAGCCGATACGACATTCATCCACAGTCTGGCGAACTCACTCTCCCAGGAGGGCCATGCAAAATGGGTACTCAATCCATTGTCCTTCTTCGGCCTGTACGCTCTCTCCTATCCCAGTGCAGCTCCCTTCTTGATTTCCCTGATATCTGAGATGGCGGGAATGAGCATTGAGTTCACAATTCTCATCCTCGGGACGCTCTTCGGGGTTATTGGATCCGTCTCTTCGTTTCTCGTGGCCAGAGAGACCATCAAGGATGAACGCTACGCCTTCATCGTCGCCCTTCTGTTCTCACTAGCCCCCTTCTTTCTGAAGGACACAACGTGGGTGGGCTCGTCCAGAGGCTTTGTCGTGGCCTTCCTACCGGTAATAGTCCTCCTGCTGTTGAAGCAGCTGAGATCTGGCGACTCCCGCTACCTCGTCCTAGCCATAATTGCATTCGTCTTCATCTGCTCCATGCATCGAATGGGATTCTTGGGCGTGTTCCTGTTCATCACCTTTGGGTTCATCCCTTCTCTTCATAGGATAACTCAGAGGATCAGATTCGCCCTGGTGAAATATGAAAAGGTCTTCAGGATCATGGCCGTCCTCGTGGCCCTTCTCGGCTTCTTCCTCCTGTTCTACGTGCAGATTCTATTTCCCGGGTATGGCGGCTTCGACATACGGGAAGAATATCGACTAGGAACGTTCTTCGAAGGCGAATCGGTTCCCATATTGCTCCTGAACATGGGCGTGAACTTCACCGGGAAGGTGGGCCTCCTGGCACCCTTGAC
>JAJISH010000342.1 GCA_022848825.1 Thermoplasmatota archaeon | reverse complement strand
CGAAGCAGACACTCGGGGTATCGAAGATTATCTCCTCAACCAAGGTGCCGGACACATTCTCCCAGGCTCTCAGCTCGCCCGTCGACCAGGATATGCCTGCCGCGATCTCGGTCTTGCCGTCGTTGTCCACATCCCCTATGGCCAGGTCCCTAACTCCGGAGGGCGCATCTGCCGACATCTCCAACGTCCAGACCCCACTGATCTTCTCATAGACCCGGATCTCCTGAGCTCCCGATCCCATGCCCACGACGACCTCGTTCTTGCCGTCATCATCTGCATCGCCTATCTTCGCCCTGTAGGCCCCGATCGGCAAGTCCGCGATTATGTCCTGGACCCAGAAGGGACCGACCTTCTCGAATGCCCTGATCTCATTCCCGACGGTGGACATTGACACGACGACCTCGTTGTTGCCGTCGTTATCCGCGTCTCCAACATCGACCCCAAGGACTGCCGTGGGTGCGTCGAAGATATTGTCCACGATCCAGACACCGCCCACCTTCTCGTATGCCCTCACCTCGAAGGCTGTCATACTCATGCCCACGACGACCTCGTTCTTGCCGTCGTTGTCCGCGTCACCTATCGCGACCGCTGGTATGGCAATGCCCGTGGCAGCTATGATTTCCTCTTGCCAAACGCCGCCGATCTTCTCGTACATCCTCAGTTCATCCGAGGAGGTCAGCAGGCCGACGACGATCTCGTTCTCACCGTCGTTGTCAGCGTCACCTACTGCGATCGAGTAGACCTCTTGAGGCTCATCCGCGATGATGTCCTCAATCCAGTCGCCCTCATCTGCTCCGACTCCATCGATGAACAGCATCCCAGGGACGATGCTCAACAGCAAGCACAATACAACTAATCTACTCCTCATGGCAACTCCTCCAGCGCATTCCCACACGCCACTGCGATGTGCATGCGGGTGCTCCGATAAAAGCTTTCCATTCTCTAGGCGGGAAGTCCAGCACTCCTCCTCTTCCCGGCACCAGATGGAAAGGCTTAAATGCCGAATCTGCTACTGAGATTCGAGCGATTTTCTTCATTGGGAATTGTTCGGGAGTTGAAAGAATGAACATATACGTAGGGAACTTGGCGCGCGAGGTCACCGAAGACGAGCTGCGCGAGGCCTTCGAAGCCTTTGGTGAAGTCTCGTCCGCTAAGATAATCACAGACAGGATCAGCGGTGAATCGAGAGGATTCGGTTTCGTTGAGATGCCTGCTGACGATAAGGCTAAGGAAGCAATGAGCGGCCTGAACGGAACTGATATTAAGGGACGAGAAATCAAGGTCAACGAGGCACGACCGCGTCGAGAGAGCGGATCATTCAGCCGCTACTGAGCGCACTATCTTCGGCACTTTGTCCTAGACGATAGCGAGAGGGTAATATGACAGAGGCAAAGAATGGTGATACGGTTAAGGTCCACTACACTGGCAAGCTGAACGACGGCGACGTCTTCGACTCCTCTGAGGGTGGAGAACCCCTCGAGTTCACCCTCGGCGGGGGTCAGGTGATCTCAGGGTTCGAGGAAGCAGTGCTGGGCATGAGCCTGGGCGAGTCCAAGACGGTCGAGATTCCGGCGGACAAGGCCTACGGCGAACGCGTCGACGACCTCGTCGTGCAGATCGACCGGAAGGAGATGCCGCCCGATATGGACTGCGAAGTGGGTCAGAAGCTCCGCGTCGACGGGTCGGACGGTCCCGCCGCAGTGGTGACGGTCCTCGAGGTCACGGAAGCAGCCGTGACCGTGGACGGGAACCACCCCCTGGCAGGGGAAGACCTCACCTTCGACATCCAGCTGGTCGAGATAGCGGCCTGAAGCCGCAACCTTCCGGGCGGGAGCTCAATCCAACGTTGCAGGGGTGAGCCATTTTCAGAGATTTCCACCTGCCAGAGCTCACGCTAACTCGGAATGCTCGCTCACTAGCGCGACGCGAGATTCTCGTCAGGTCCTCGTTGACCTCTAAAACCTTCTGCCACTTCCACGGGGCTTTCTCTTGGACCAACAATCTCGGCAGTACACCGGTCTGTCTGGGTCAGGTTTGAAGGGAACTTCACATTCCTGGCCGCAATCAGAACAGGTTGCCTTGTGCGTCTCGCGTTCCATATTTCACTCTCCTTTTGACGACAAGAAATAGACACAAAAGAGCTCTAATTCCTGAACGTTGGCAGAACCCAAACAGTCCTACTTCTTAAACCTGTGCATCCCAGTGACCTCGTCTGGGGTTCAATGGGATCGTTGCGGAGAGCTACTCTTTGAACCTCAGCGCCTCGGCGGGAACGATCCTGGCTGCCCTGAAGGCCGAGGAGATCGTGGCCAGCAGTGTGAAGGCCAGGGCGACCATGGTTATGAGGAGGATGTTCAGATAGGGTATCAGGTTCATGAACTCGAGGAAGGTGGCACCTTCGCCGAAGAAGTCACCGTAGATGTAGTAGGACAAGCTCACGCCAAGGAGAACGCCCACGGTGATCCCCGTGATCGAGACGAATGATGTTTCCAGGATGAAGGTGTTTCTGATCATTCTCCTCTTGTATCCGATGGCCCTCATGACACCGATCTCGTTCGTCCTCTCGACCACGCTTCTGACGGTGATTATCCCGAGCCCCGCTATTCCCACTATCAGGCCGAGGCCTAGGTAGACCTGGAAGAGGTTCATTATCGAGCTGGAGATCTCCAGGAACTCCTGGATAACGTCCCTTATGACGATGGTCTGCATCCCGCTAGTCAGGAACTCCCGCTCAAGGTCCTTCGACAGGGACCCCACGTTCTCGATGTCGGGGTCGCTCGCAGTGAAGAAGAACAGGCTCGGCAACCGGGCTCCGAAGTGGTAGTTCAGGGTCGCATCGGACATCACGACTCCCTGGAAGAACAGGGACTGGTCGACTATCCCCACGACGGTCTTGTTCACGGGGCCCGCCATCGTCTGCAGCACAAGCTCCTCCCCGGCCTCGATTCTGAAGGCGCCGATGGTCTCAGGGCCGTAATGGATATCCACGGCGGTCGAGCCGTCCGTGACGACGAGCGATGGGTCTGCCCTCACGGCATCCCAGACATCCTGGGGACTGTCGTAGCCCTCCATCATGGAATGGAAGGTGAAGTCGTTCTCCTCGAAGAACCGCTCGTCGGCGCCGTAAAGAGTAACGGGGATCGAGGAGTTCTCGCCCTGCTCCACAGCGTACGCGTTCGCGCGGGAGACGCTCATGCTCGATATCTCGTCGAATCTGTTCGCTAGACTCGGTCTGTACGAGATGTTCTCGGATATGTTCACGATCGGCGTGGACGGGTTCGAGAAGCCGATGATCTCGTAGCCCCCGGCCTCTTCCACGAAGGCACTCTCCACGCTGTTTCTCTGGAAGCTCGTGATCATGGCGATCACTGTAACGGTGAAGATTATCAGGGCGAACATCCCCAGCGTCATCCCGGTTCTGAACTTCTTCTTCATCGGATAGGACAGGGCGATGCGCATCACTGGCACTATCCTCCTCCTTCGCGCCAGGGCCCTGGTGAGGACGTTGAGGAGCGTAGTCGAATTGACCATCAGCAGAAGTATCGCTGCCAGGACGAGGAACAGCCCCGAGAGCACGAACATCTCCATGCCCGATTCGAGCTCGAGTCCTCCCGTCCAAT
>JAJISH010000341.1 GCA_022848825.1 Thermoplasmatota archaeon | reverse complement strand
CTTTCCGAAGACGACCTTGCCTTTGTAGGTCTGCGCTAGCTCCTTGAGTATGGGCTCCATCATCTTGCAGGGACCGCACCAGTCGGCCCAGAAATCCACAACAACGACAGGGTACTTGTTGATAGTGTCATCGAAATCGGCATCTGTCACAACCACCGGCGCTCCGGGCATATCTTGACTCATATCTTTCATCAACTCCTTTAGTTTCTTCTCTCTGATGGCTTCCAGCTTCTCGTCCTCAGTCATGGAACCCCTCCATCTCCTCCTCGAACCTGCTCAGCGAGTCGAGCAGGGACTCGTGCCAGTCCTCAATGCACCGCGCGAGTTCCCTCTTCACCTGAGCGGGAGGGACCGCCTCGTATGCGTAGTAGTAGCCTCCGTCCTTTATGGTCTCCGTCTGCCTCTTCGTGAGCCCGGCGGACATCAGGTTCTTCAGCGCCCTCTGGATTGAGGACCTGTCCCTTCCGACCTGCTTTGCCACGTCCGAGACCCTCTGTCCGTCGGAGGACAGAAGCAGACGATAGACTCTCAGCTCCGTCTCGCTTAGGTTGAGCATGTTCCTGAGCATCTCGGAACAGCTTTCCGGCGGGTCCATTGCGGTGAGGTGCTGCATCCGCTTCTGATAGACAGGACGCATATATAAGGGTGTGTATGCATAATGCACAACCGTTCATACGGTATGAGGAACCGTTATGTTTATCTGAGCATCTCTGCTATCCGAGAGCGAGGATGGTCGTGGAGAACAAGCGGGTCCTGGTTGCCGTGGCAGTGGTAATAGCTGTGACGGTCCTCTCTGTCGCACTGTGGGAACTCGTTCTGCGCGACACGTTCGCGGACGAGTCCACGGAGTACTCGATTTCGATTAGCTATGAAGGGACGGACAGGGAGAGGATACGGATGTCCGAGCTCGAAGGCCTGCCCGAGCACTCGTACGAGGATGTCCTCGGGTCGGGTACGAACGACAGCGGCCCGCTCGTGAGGGACGTCATCCTGCTGAGGATCGATCCATCGGAGCTGAGCAACGACACGATGATCAGGTTCGAGAGCTCCCTCACGCTGCAGGAGAGGACCCTCAGCTGGGCGGAGCTGGCCAACGAGTCGAAGCTCTACATCCTCGACTTCACGAAGCGCGGGACGGTCAAGTTCACGTCCCCCGCCACGCCCAAGAACCAGAGGGTTAAGGACGTCACGAACATTCGAGTGGGAGTCTGATGCACGAGGAAAGCGTAAGCGACCAGTACATCTGGAAGAGACTCTTTGGTCCGGGTCACATTAGGACATTCGCTCTCAGCTGCATCATCATCCTGCAGGTCTCTCTTCTGCTGGTTCTCGTCAAGACGTATACGCGGGTGCCCCTGCACATCCCTGGGCACAGCGCCCTCCTCATGCTTCCGATACTGATCCTCGGTAAGCTCGGCGCGCGGTGGAAGTACTCGGGCACGGGGATAGGCCTTACCTCGGGCGTCTTCGCCGTCGGCTTCGGCATCATGGGCGGGCCGTTTCTCGCTTTCTCGCGGCTCCTGATCATGGGTGTGATGGTCGACGTCGTCTTCTCTAGGTCAGACCATCTAAGCCTGCTTCCGTTCCTCCTCTGCGGGGCGCTCGCGAACGTGACCAAGGTCCTTGTGGGTTGGACGGTGGCGTCGGCGGTCGGCATACCTGTATTCTTCATCCAGGCGGGGATGACGTTCTCGGTGACGACGCACATCTTCTTCGGGGTCTTGGGCGGGCTGGCGGCCTTCGGCGTCGCCAGAGCTTTGGCGGGAGCCAAGCGCAGGGTCGCCCGGGACCAATGACAACTGTTTTCTAAGCGGCTGGTCATAGGTTCAGAGGTGACGTTCCAATTCATCGATG
>JAJISH010000340.1 GCA_022848825.1 Thermoplasmatota archaeon | reverse complement strand
ACTACCCGCTCGTGGAGGACTCCATGACATTGAGCCCGGTGGGGCTGGGCTGGCACGAGCTCCGTCTTCTGCACACGACGGGCGACGGGACGTTCCACGACTGGATCAGGCTGGAAACGGTCGAGTACCCGGACGAGGTCGAGATAGACATCAAGCCCGGGAGCGACCCGAACTGCTTCAACAACAACGGACACGGAGTGATACCAGTGGCGATACTGGGCAGCGTGACGATGGATGTCACGAACATCGACCCTGCGACCGTGGAGCTGGAGGGGCTCGCAGTCAAGAGGGTGGGCAGGTGGAACAAGCTGCTCGCGCACATCGAAGACGCGGATGAGGATGGCTTCGACGACATGGTGGTTCAGATACAGGACGAGGCCGGTGCATTCCCGATCGGCCACAGCACCGCGACGCTCACATGGGAGTTCTATGACGGGACGCAGTTCTCGGCGGAGGATGACATCTGCGTCGTTCCTGCGGTGCATGGCGGAAAGGGGCACGGAGGGATGGGCGCACCCCTGATGTGCGGCTAGGAATCGCTCTGAACGGGCAGGACGTATCGTACCATCGTTAGGGCTCGAGCAACTCGTGACATGGGTCGCGACTTGCTGGCTCGGCCTTCCAGGACCAAGACGATGGCTACTTCCCGGTCTCCTCCAAGGAGGAGACCCTACCCTCGAGTCCTTCCATCCTCTTTCGGAGTTCTGCGATGGCCTTCTTCATGTTGTCGAACTCGTCCTTCATGTCCGCCCAGAGCGGCGAGGGCGGCTCCCCGGTCGTGGGCAGTTTCCTCCTATCGGGCGGTTGGGGAATCTCCCCCTGCGGTTTCTTCGGTATCATCCTATATGCTTCGGAGTTTCGAGTTATGAATGTTTGCATCTATCATCAAGATGTCGTTATATGCCCCAGGCAGAATCAGAGGAGTGGTAGAATGAGAAGAGAGGATTGCAAGTTGAGGATACGCTACGCCTCGCGTGAGTGCGGTGATTAGAGACCTCTCTTGAGAGTTACATTCATATGGTATCGTAACGATATATTTGTAACGGTGAGGGTATGAAGGTCATCACCACGAGGATTTCGGAGGACTACTTCAAGGATCTGCAAATGATAGAGAAGGAGGAGCATACCGATAGAGCCGAGGTCATAAGGAAGCTGCTGGCGAAGGGCATCAAGGAGTGGAAGGTGAAGAGGGCCTTGGAGTTGCTGAGAGAGCACAAGCTCACTCTGAGGAGGGCCGCTTCCATCGCCTCCATATCATATGTTGAGATGCTGGATTTGGCCTCGAAACATGGCATAGACATCGGGTATTCCTCAAAGGACCTGGAAAGGGATATGAGGAGTCTCTGAGGGCAATGGATGATAGTTGATTCCTCGGTCTTGATCCACCTTTCCAGGATAGGCGAATTGAGCCTCTTGAAGGAATTCCTTGGCAAGGTGACGATCACAGAGGATGTCTACAGAGAGACTGTGGAAGAGTCGGCGGGCAGAGCCGGATCGAGCGCGATAGAGCAGGCCTGCGGTGATTGAATCGATGTGCGCGAACCGAAGGACAAGAAGGTCCTCGACTCTATCGTGGGATTGGAGGGAATAGAGCGCGCGGACGCATCGCTCATACTCATGGCCGAGGAGAGAGGCGACGCGTTGATCTCCAACGACCTTGCGCTGATCAGAGTCGCGAGGAGCAGGGGAGTCGAGTCGTGGTGGTTGACGACGCTCATCCTCAGGATGACCGCAAAGGGTAAGATGAGCAAGGAGGAGGCGAAGGCGGTCCTGATTGAACTCGTTGAAACCGGCCTTAGGTTGTCCCCCGAGGTCTATACATCCGTCCTCGGTAGAATTGATGAGATGTGAGATCCGGCAAGAGATCCTCGAGAATGACTTCGCTACTGGAGTTACCGGGGCAATCGGATGAATGTGGTCAAGAAAGAGGACTGAGATCGAAGAGAGGATTACACGTGGAGGAAGCACTACGCCTCGCACGAGTGCGGGGAGTGCCAGGAAGGTCACATGAGCGATCCAATCATTCGTGACATGAAGCCTCACCCTTTGATTATCCCGCGAATGTGCTCCTCAATCAGTCTCCCGATGAAATCTATGTCGGAGCGCACCTCGCCCTCTTCCAAGGGCCGCTGACCTGGATAGCGCGGAAGATTGTACTTCGTGAGGATGAGATTAGCCGACCTGCATATCTCCTCCCCCAATCTCTCCCGGAAATGCTTTCCGAACAGCCCTCCGATGTTGTGCGTCTTGATGGTCCCCTCCACCACCAGATGAAGGGCGGCCTTCATCGCCAACTCAAGGGCGTGGATCCCATTTGCCATAGCTGGCTCGTAGAGCTCGTCGGATAGACTTCCGACGGCCGCCTGAAGGTATTTCAGGCTCATGCTGTAATACTCTTGTACCTCTCCATCTCCTTCCATGGCGTTCTTCTCCTGAACAAATCGCCGTAGATGATCACGCCCGACCGCTTGATCTCCTTCACGACCATGGACTCCCCTCCCTCAAACTGAAGCTTCTCGAGAAAGTGTGGCTTGATCTGATGCTTGGTCTTCATGCTAACATCCGATATCACTTCCTCCATCCTCCGTTTGGAGATTTCATCCCAAGTCAGACTGAGAATGGCCACGTCGATGTCGCTCTTCCACGTCCCCTTTCCTTCCGCTACCGAGCCGAAGAGAATGATGGCGATGGGACGTTCATCCTCCTTCAGCCGGCTGATGGCACTAAGAAGCACTTCCAGGTCCTCCTTGAATTCGTCATCCTTCACCTGTTCGAGCAGGAGGAATGGCAGAGAGAAGCGGGATTGGGTCTCGATGCTTACGATGCTTCTCGCGTCTGGATTGACTACCAGGAGTAGCGCAAACCGATTCGGAGAATAGAAGGATTCCCTTCCCGCGCTCGTTCTTTCCTTTCTCTCCTTCACCATCCCCAAATCCACGAGTTCCTTGAGGTGCCTGCTCACGGACGGCTTGCTCAGGTTCATTCTCTCGGTGATGTCCGAAAGGCTCCGCTCGCCCTCGCGAGTCAGATACTCAACGATCCTTCGCTGGGTGTTGCCGAGGACTCTTTCGAGCATAAGGACTTATTAGCATATTACGTAATAAGCTTATCGGCTAACAAGCTCAATGACTGCGACCCTTCTCGGAATCCAATCGGCTTGCTGGGATAGGGATGGAGGGGAGTGCCAAGAAGGATCGAGATTCGCGACAGCCGTGCGCGCACGCACAGTCCGAGATCTGGGACAGTCTTTAACCCGGTAATACATATCTACCCTCGCAGAACGAGGTAAGAGAATGCAGGTGAAAGTAGGTTCAAAGGGACGGATAGTCATTCCGCACATAATAAGGCGCAAGTACTCTATCCTGCCAGGAAAGGAACTTCGGATAGAGGAGGAGTAAGGCGTCATCAGGCTACTCGTCCCTGCAAAGCTGGCCGATCTGTGTGGGACTTGGGATATGGATCTGAATGGAGTGAGGAGAGCAATAGAGGATTTGAGAGAACACTGACGGGAATGAGAGGGATTCGTTCTGAGGGTGCTCATAGACACCACGTACACTGCCGCCCTCCTCGCGGATGAAGAGGTCAAAAGGCTGGCTGTAGCTATCGATGATGAAAAAAACGGATGTACCCTCTCGAGCATAGGGATTGCTGGCCTATTGCACAATAAGCTCATTGGTTAACAAGATGGATGATGGGTTCGTGCCGCAGGATATTCTAGCTATATGCCGATAGACTTATACTATAGGGAAGTATAGTAGATACCGTGATCGACGAGAAGGCCGCCAAGCTGCTGTTGGCTCTTGAGAGGGGCACACAGAGGTTTGGAGCACTCCAGGAGGACGTTCCGAACCCAAGGACCTTGAGTTCAAAGCTGAAAGCCCTGATCCGATTGGGCCTCGTGGAGAAAAAAGGAGGGCTCTACCGCCTCAATGATAGAGGTGAGAAGGCCCTCTTTCATGTCAGGGAGCTCCAGGAAATCATCAGCCCGCTACCGCCGATATCCGTGGAGAAGATTCCCCATCAAGCCTTCAGACCCTACATCAGGCGATTCTGCGAGAAGCTCCTTGAAAGATATGGAGACAACCTGATCGGATTGCTTCTCTTCGGCTCGGTAGCAAGGGGAGACTGGGACAAGGACAGCGACATAGACCTTCTCATCGTCCTGAAGAGGTTCGAGAAGTCGAAGAGAGCCACCTTGAGGGAGATCATCGAGCTGAGAAGAGAGTTGCGGGGAAGTCAGGAGTACAGGGACTGCGTCTCGATGGGCTACTATCCCACGGTAGAGGCCTATCCTCTCGAGATGGAGGAGGCCAGGCGCTTCAGGAGGATGTACCTCGATGCTCTCACGGAAGGCACGGTGATCTTCGAGCGGGAATCGTTCCTCACTGAGCTCATCGGGAGGTTCGAGGAAAGGCTGAGGGACATCGGGGCCAGGAGGATAGAGATTCCCTCCGTGGGCCATTATTGGGTCCTGGGCGATATCAAGGCGGGGGAGGTGCTCGAGCTTTGAACACTCTCGACACAGCCCTTCTCGCTCTCAAGCGGTCCGAGAGATGGATCGAGAGCGCAAGGAGGGCTCTTCCCGATTCCAGATGGGACGACGCTGTCTACTCGGCCCAGATGTGCTCCGAGCACGCTGCGAAGGCCGTCTTGATCTCATTGGGGATAGACTTCCCAAAACAGCATGATGTCTCAGACGTCTTCGTGACGTTGAGGGAAAGGAGGGATCTGCCTTCCGATTTCCGTGGGAAGGTTGAGGACATGGTAGAGAAGCTGGCGAGCTTGGCGGCGGAGAGGGCTCTCGCGGGGTACGGCTTCGAGGAGGGCGTGGGCGTGGAATACTTCAAGGACATCGCGCCTGGTGCGATTGAGGATGCTGAGTCCATCCTTCGGAACTGCGAGGAGCTCGTCGTCAAGACGTTTGGAGTGAAGAAGGAGTCGGGCTGAAGGTCTCTTCTCAGTGAAGAGGCGCTCGCTGGATGTCCCAGCTGAACATTGCTCTTGGCAGACGACCAAGGAGGGGGAGAAAGAGAAACGGGACCGTGAGAGGAAGCGTTCCGCCAAAGCTTATTATCGCAGGAACTCTTCCGACAGTTAATGGAGTCGTGGAAGCTTCAGGCGGTCGTCTTCTGGGCGGCCTTCCTGGTGGTCTCGTTCATCGCCCTCGGCGTGGGATTGACATCGACTTCCGGACTGCTCGAAGAGGATGTGTCGTACCTCTTCTACGGAAGCGCTCTCATCATTCTCACCGTCGCGCTCTGCATCGTGCTCATCTACGGCAGCCTGTGCATGGGAAGGATCGAGTCGAGGGTCCCCGGAGAGGTATCTGACGTTCCCGCCAAGGACCTCGAGGATAGCGCGTCCAGCCTCTGGAAGAAGCTGCTCAGCCCCACGTTGCAGCTCGTATTCCTCGTCACGATCAGTTCCGCGGCGACCGGGTCGTAATCGAGGCATTGCGCAAACTGACGAGTCCATTCGCTCGCCGCGACCGGGTCGACGAGAATCATCACCACGCCGAGCATC
>JAJISH010000034.1 GCA_022848825.1 Thermoplasmatota archaeon | reverse complement strand
CACAGTTTGTCGTTGTGCAAGTCCTCGATTGCCACGATCTCATAATCCTCGAACCCCTCCTTCTCCATCGTTGACCTTATCATCACGGCCCTCTCCTCAAATGAGAAGGGGTTCTTCTCAGTATCCTTGTACTGGGAACTCCCTATTCCGAACCTGATACCGCCGTGTTCTTCTAGTATCAGTTTCACCATGGCCAGGTGTCCTCTGTGGAAAGGTTGAAATCTGCCAATGAAGAGTGGCCATGCGTCAGTCCTCATCGAAACCCTCCTCAAAGAACTCATCTATGTGGGGGCAGTAGACGGTCAGGTACTTCGAGCAATGCTCGCAAGATCCGTCGTCGAGATCGCTGTCCAATTCCTTGTGAAAGGCGTATTCGTCGCAGCTTTCCGTCTGGCTCAAATGAACCCCTTCTTATTGGGGAATGGCTCTATCGACCGGTGTCGTCGATTTCGAGACCAACGCGGCCAGTTTCTCCAGAAGACCCTCCTTCCTCTTTCCGACGAGCGCGTGCACAAGAACATCCTTGAGAGTCTCGACTGGAATCACTTCAATCTCCCCTATGTACTTGTCCTCCAGCAGGACATCCTTCATATTGGACTTGGGAATTATCACCTTCTTGAGACCCATCTCTGCAGCCGCCTCTATCTTGGCCGTCACGGCACCAACCGGAAGGACCTGCCCTCTGACGCTCAGCGACCCTGTCATTCCGACGCTCTGGTCGACCTCCACATCCTCAAGTGCGGATATCACAGCCGTGGCAACCGATATGGAAGCGGAATCCCCTTCTGTTCCTTCACTGCTTCCGACGAACTGAACGTGAATATCGTGATTACTTATGTCCTGGCCCGTGAACTTCTTGATTAGGGCGGACACGTTCTGCACGGATTCTCTGGCTATCTCTCCCAGCTTCCCCGTTGCAATTATCTTCCCGCCGTCCTTCGTCTGGGCTGGAGTCACCTCAGCCACAATCGGAAGAAGGATGCCGGAGAATTCCACCATGCCGCTTGCACCGTGCAGGACCGCCAGACCGTTGACAACTCCGACAGCCTCTCCCTCGACCATGGATGTGGCGTACATCTTCCTGTCTTCTATTATCCTGTCTGCGATCTGCTGCTCGAGCGACCTGGCAATCTTCTTTCCTCTGTAAACATGATCGGCTGTGACGAGCGGAGCCTTGTCCTCTGTGGCGATGTCCCCAGCGACTCGGATGAGGCCACCCAGCTCTCTCAAGCGCAAGGTCAGCCTTCCCTTCCTCCCGCTCCGCCTTCTCGCCTCTCGGAGGATCTCTGTGACCGCACCCTTATCGAAGTGAGGGATCTTCTTGTCTTTGGACACTTCTTGCGCTACGAATCTGATGAGCTTCACTCTGTTGCTGTGCGTGTCCCTCATGATGCTCTTCATGTAGACCTCGTAGCCGTAGCCTCTTATTCTGGACCTCAGCGCGGGATGCATGCCAGAGACCGCATCCAGATTCCCAGCCGCCACGAGTATGAAATCGCAGGGAACGGCTTCTGTCTTCACCATGGCTCCGGAGCTTCTCTCGCTCTGACCGACTATGCTGAACTTCTTCTCCTGCAAGGCGGTTAGCAGGCTCTGCTGGCTCTCCAACCTCAGCATGTTGATCTCATCGAGGAAGAGAACGCCCTTGTGGGCGCGGTGGATTGCACCCGCGTCCACTCTGTCGTGAGACGGTGTCTCCAGACCGCCTGACTGGAAGGGATCGTGCTTCACATCTCCAAGAAGAGCGCCGGCATGAGATCCTGTGGCATCGATGAAAGGCGGAAGGTCATCAGGATCGTGGGACACCAGCAGTTTGGGTATCATAAAGGCCTCCTGCTTGCGTCCAGTGTATCTTGAGAACATGAAAATTAGGAATGCTATCAAGATGCCTATCATCAGGGGTGTGGGGTCGATGGAGATAGCTCCAGTGGCAGAATCGTACCTTATGGAGAGCATTACGGCCAGCCCCACGATTATGAACATGATGGTCATCATTAGAGAGGCTTTCTGCTCCCTTCTCTGCATGGCCTCTGCTTTCTGGGCACCCACTATTTCCTTTCCCTTGCCACCGGGCACTACCCTTATCCTAGGCTCATTCGGGTCGTCAGGGTTGTGATAGACGAGAATGTCCTCGAGCTCTTCCTTTGAGAGCAGCTCCACCATGGAGTTGGCGAGCATCGACTTTCCAGTCCCTGGATCGCCTATGAGCATCACATGCCTTTTCTGCTCTGCGGCTTTCTTGATGACCACAACGGACTCGTCCTGACCTATCACCTGTTCCACGAGGCTTGAAGGTATCTCTATTTCCGCAGTGGACTCGATGTCCTGACCCACCATCCACTCATCTATCGGAGGCAAGTCCTCATCATCTGAAGGATTCGCAGGCTCCCCACTCATCGATTCACCAATCTGGATGCACCCATACCTGGGCAGTTCTGATATAAATTCCGCACCCTCTTAAATGTTTGTATATGAACGGCGGACTCTGGCAAGATGATTTCTCGAACCACAGAATGTAGAGAAGAGACTCTGGAGGACTATCTCTCAATGTTCTTCACGATGAGTCTCGCAATCTCCTCAAAGATTTGCTCCACCCCGTCTCCCGTTCTTGCACTCGTCATGAGGTAAGATGAACCTATTTCCTCGCTCAGCTCCCTCACATCATCCTCTCCGAACTGCGCCTCATCCTTCAAGTCGATTTTGTTGGCAACGAATCTTACGGGGACTTCGCCGGTGACCTTGGTGACCGAGTCGATCCAGTTACTCAGTTCCAGGAGCGTGTCCTTTCGGGTGACATCGCAGACTGCCAGTATACCCTGGGCTCCATGGAAGTAGGCTTCCTTGAGGAGTTCTCGGAACCCCTTCTCTCCCATGATGTCCCAGATCATCAGGTTGACCTTAATGTCGTTGCCGCCATCGAGCTTCGGGAGCAGCAGCCCTTTCTTCGTTACCTTGGCTCCCAGCGTAGCTATGTAGAGATCCTCGAACATGTCAAGGACATACCTTCGAATCAGGCTGGTCTTGCCCACTGCCGCCTCTCCGACAAGGCAGATCTTTGTCTTCATTATCTCGAGGTCGTTCGATTCTAGAGACATTATAGGAAACACATCTGAAGATGTCATTAAGAACCCTACCCCGCAATTATCGAGATTGAGAATGAATCCTACGCAAGGACATCCTTTCCCGCGATTTTGTCTGCAATTCTCATGAACGCGGTCTCCACGTTCCTTCCTGTTTTCGCACTTGTCAGAAGGTATGATGAGTCATAGGATTCCCCCATCATCTTCATGTCATCTTCCTCTACGGTCTTGGACTCCGCGAGATCTATCTTGTTTCCCAAGAAGACCACAGGAACGGATCCTGCCACTTTTTCTACAGCGCTGATCCACGTGGGGAGTTCGTAGTAGCTGTCTTCCCTGGTCATGTCGCAAACAGCCAACATTCCCTGGGCACCGTAGAAGTACGCCTCTTTGAGCAGCTCTCGGAACCCCTTCTCTCCCATGATGTCCCAGATCGTTAGGTCGACATCAAGATTCGTTCTCCGCTCAGGATACTGGAGCAGAAGGGCCTTCTTTGTGATTTTCGCACCAATCGTCTGTATGTACCTGTCACTGAAGGTGTTGTAGACGTATCTCCGTATCAGACTCGTCTTACCAACGGCGTACTCTCCAATGAGACAAACCTTCATCTTGATGTTCCTTACGTCACTCATCACGAGGCCTCCATCGCCCATGAATAATCCGCACGATAAATAGCACTTTTCGTACGGCTATCAGTACTGATTATCAATTTGTATTCTCAGACTAGGCGACCCTTCTCTTCGCGATCGCGTCGGCGATGGCGAAGAAGGCTTTGTCCACATTCTCGCCCGTCTTGGCGCTCGTGAAAATGTAGGGAGATTTGTGCTTGGCGCTCATTTCTCGCAGTTCACTCTCAGTGAAAGTTAGCTGGTCCTTCAGATCTGCCTTGTTGGCCAGGAACTGGATGGGTACCTTCCCGGTGACAGTCTCGATTGCGCTTATCCAACTCTCCAGGTCGGGGAGGGTGTTCTTCCTTGTTACATCGCAGACCGCGAGGACCCCCTGTGCACCGTGGAAATACGCCTCTTTGAGCAGCTCGCGGAAGCCCTTCTCTCCCATGATGTCCCAGATCGTCATGTCGATTCGGATCTCGTTGCCATTGTCTGGGAATTCAACCCTCAGCTCCTTCTTCGTTATCTTCGCTCCCAGAGTGGATATGTACCTGTCATCAAACTCGTCGAGCACATATTTCCTGATGAGGCTGGTCTTGCCGACCGCACCCTCACCAACCAAGCATATCTTCACTTTCATGGTGTCGCTGCTTCCGAACATCTGTCACCATCCCCTATGGATGTAGTTGGAAGAAGACGGAAGTTCTCAGATATAGGTTTCTGCGAGATTATCAGCGTTGATATTAGTCCTCGAGCTCTCCCATTTTCTGGCGAGCGATCTTCTCCGCCAGCTCCTTGAACGCCAACTCCACGTTCTCTCCAGTCTTGGCGCTCGTGTAGTAGAATCTCGAGTCGTACGCCCGGCTCGCTTGCTCCAGATCACTCTCGGCGAGCGCTCTGTCATCCTTCAGGTCAGTCTTGTTCGCGAGGAACTCTATGGGAACCTTCCCGGTCACGCTGTAGACCCCCTCAATCCAATCGTCCAGCTCGGAAAGCGTGTCCTTGCGTGTCATATCGCAGACCGCGATTACGCCTTTGGCTCCGTAGAAATAGGCCTCCTTCAGAAGCTCTCGGAATCCCTTCTGACCCATTATGTCCCATATGGTCATGTCGATCTGAAGCTCCACATCCTTTTCCTTGACATCCACAGCGATTTCTTTCTTGGATACCTTGGTTCCCAGGGTCTGGAGATACTTGTCGTCGAACTCATCGAGAACGAACCTTCGAATCAGACTGGTCTTTCCCACTGCACCTTCACCGACCATGCATATCTTCATCTTCATCTTCTTTTTCAAAGGGATTCCCCCAACGTTTATTCCTCAGGTTCTTTCCGAACACTTGAACTCATATAAGGATTTGTGTTTTGTTATCAATGCTGATACTTCCCATCATGTCGAAAGCTTATTGTTAGCCTGCGATATCTAGGACACGATGATGCAGAAGGATTACCTTTCGGTGCTCGATGCGAGAGATGAATTCGCGGAACTGGTCCAGTCGGCGCTTGACCTGAAGAAGCGAGATCGATCAGGTGAGAATGACGAGCCTCTTAAGGGCAGGACACTGGCAATGATATTCGAGAAGAGCAGCACCAGGACGCGCGTCTCTTTTGAGGTCGCGATGAACCAGCTTGGCGGGAGGTCGCTGTTCCTCAATCCGCAGGACACCCAGCTCGGAAGGGGCGAGACGATCTCGGACCCGGCGAGAACACTGAGCAGGTACGTTGACTGCATCGCCTACAGGGCCTTCGACCACGAGATGGTGCTTGATCTAGCGAGGAACTCCTCCATCCCGGTGATCAACGCACTCGATGACCTTGAACACCCTTGTCAGGCCCTAGCGGATGTTGCGACGATTGCCGAGAGGAGGACGCCCAGGGGATTGAAGCTGGCCTACGTCGGTGACGGGAACAACGTCTGCAACTCCCTTCTGCTCGCATGTTCAATCACCGGCATCGACATCTCGGCTGCCTGTCCTGAGGGGCACGAGCCGGATCAGGGCATCGTCGAAGACGCTCGGAGGCTGGCCTCGCGAGCGGGGTCCAGGTGCGACGTCTTGAGGGACCCGAGAGAAGCCGTCCACGAGGCCAACGTGATCTATACGGATGTATGGATCTCCATGGGAGACAGAGATGTCGAGAAGAGGCTCGAAGCCTTCAGTGAATACCAAGTGAACTCGGGTCTTGTCGCGCTGGCCTCCCCCGACTGCCTAATAATGCACTGCCTTCCCGCGCACCGGGGACAGGAAATCACCGGTGAAGTGATTGACGGCCCCCAGTCAATCGTGTTCGACCAGGCTGAGAACCGCCTCCACGCGCAGAAGGCCTTGCTCCTCGCTTTGCTCAGATGAGATCATTCCGAGCCAAAGAATCCTCTCAGAACCGGGTGCATCTCCATCATCTGTTCTCTGCCCATCGCCTCGTAGAACTGGATCAATATGCCCACAGCTAGCAGGACCCCCGTTCCGCTGGCATTTCCGACAGTCCCTAACAAGTCCGCACCCGCGGCCAAGGAGCCGACAGCCGCTCCGCTAATGACAGTCACCACGGGGATATACCTTTCCAGCACTCTCCTGAGAACCCGCGGGTCCCGCCTGAACCCTGGAATCTGCATCCCGCTGCCCTCAATCTGCTTGGCAACCGCTTCCGGTCCCATGTTTGTAGTCTCGATCCAGAACTTGGCAAAGATTATCGAGCCTACGACCATCACCCCCACGTAGATCAGAAGGTGAGCCATCACCTGCACATACGAGTGGCCTCTCAGGAGGTGTTCATAACTGTCTGGACCTAAAAGCGGGAGGAGCCAATCACCCACACCCATCACGGTCGAGAGGTAGTAGGCCACTCCCGTCATGGGCGTCGTACGCGAGATACCTAAAGCCTCCGCGTCCGCTGCCGACGTTGGGTATGAACCAATCATCCAGTTCTGTCCAACAATGGGCCAGTCCGGGTTGTTCCAGAAGAGGAGGGAGAACATGCTCACGTTTGCCAGCACGGCCGCCATCAGTATGACCGGTATGTTGGATGCATAGATGAGACGTATCGGATACCTCCCCCTGGCACCTCGGGCAGCGCCGTGCGCCAAGGGAAGCTCGATTCTCATGGACTCCGCATAGGCCACGATGAGAAAGATAACCATGGTTCCCACCAAGGCAATCACAGGATTCGGATCCTGGAGGAGAATCTGCTCAAGACCTCCCTGGGAAACACCAGAAACGCTCATGTTGTTGAGGTACCACATCGTCTTCGGTATGGTCCCCGGGGGCACCCCCCCAGCCTCAGCGGGTATCCAGTTGAACGTGCCGACGAAGATCTGCTGAGAGACTCCGCCAGCAATGAACAGGCTGACGCCGCTTCCTATGCCCCATTTCGAGACGACCTCGTCCATCAGGAAGACCAGATAGCTACCGATGACCAGCTGGCCCACTATCAGAGAGTTCGCCATCATCTCTCCCTGTCCTGGGGCGAACCCCTCCATTCTCGAAACGAAGTCCCCCGAGGGATGAAGGAAGCCGAAGACCTGTGGTATGGCTTCCACGACTATCATGATGATGACGAGGAGCTTCTGTGTGCCCTGGTACACGGACTTGTCTTCGTCGTTGGTCAGGTCAAGCTTGATGATCTTCGATCCCGCGAAGAGCTGCATGATGATGGACCCGGTCACGATTGGACCTATGCCCAGATGCATCAGCGAGCCCTGTGCCCCAGCCAGGATAGCTCGGAGACTCGCGAATACATCTATGGTTTCTGCCGGGTCAAGACCGTATATGAATACGTTGGTCAGAGCGAAGTACAGGACGAGGATGAGAACGACCCAGAGCATTTTGGTCCTGAAGTGGACATGCCCAACTGGCTTCGCAACCGCGGGGAGCCTGTCCGTGATGGGCTTCAGGGCGTATAACTTGCTCTTTCCCTCTTCCACCATCAGTCCTTCCTCTCCGACTCCTCCGTTTCTGATGTGACTACTTCTCCTCCTGCCTTCTGGACTTTCTGGGTGGCGGATTCGGATGCTTCGCTAACGATTATCTTCATCTTCGTCCTGACCTGCCCTCGCCCAAGCAGCTTGTCTATCCCCATCTTCCCCAGGTCCACAGTGACGATGTTCTTGGACTTCTCTGCGAACCCCTCTACTGTAATCTCATCGAGCCTCTCCTCGACCTCTGCGAGATTGATCGTGTTCTTCTTCACCACAAGACTATGATGTCTCTTGAAGCCGTGGTCACCAAAATAGGGGTCTTTCATCTTGACTGTAGTCATATACTTGTGTTTGTGAAGACCGGCGTTACCTCTGCCCCCTCGCTTGCCAGCGCCCCTGCCTGCCTTCTTGCCTCTTCCGTGAGTCCTATTCCCTCTGAGTTTCGATGTTCTTCCCATTCTCAGTCCCCGTGAACGAACAGCATCCTTGTCAATAGGTCATTAATCTTTTCCCCTCGGTATCCAAGAGACCCACCGAGCGTATATGGCTTCTTGACGCCCTCGAAGCCCTTCAGTGGCGGGTGGAGTCGCAAGACCGGACCGAGTCCGCTCAGCGAACCCATGCTCTCATCTCCTTTTGCGACAGCCTTCGCAAACGCGATCACTGATTTGAACTTGGAGTTCTTCTTGACGTACGAGTCTGTTATCTTCTCGCCAGCGGCCGAACCTCTGGTGACAAGCATTCTGGCCAGGGTTTCTGGCTGGATCTCGCCCCAGGTTATGTAGTCCTTCGCCTTCTGGAGCATCCCGTTGTATTGTGGATTTTCCGGGATGACGACACAGTGGTTTGACTTGTTCAGCCTGAGGAATTTCATCGTGTCGGCGATATCCTTCGAGATATTGATAGTGCCTCTGATCCTGATGACCGCGTATGTCATTCAGACTTCTCCTTCGCTTTCTCTCCTTCCTTCCCCTGTGCCTCCGAGGTCTTCTCCTCCTCTTTCGGTTTGCCCTCGGTCTCCACGGGTTCTGACGTGTCGCCTTCTGCCCGAATCTCGGTTGGTCCGGAGACGATGCACAGCGTCTTGGACTGCTCTTCAGACATCTTCATGGCGCCCGTTTGCTTCAGTGCATCGAACGCGGCGAAAGCGTAGTTCACCGTGGTCCTGGAGTGTCCTTTGGTGAAGCCCCAGGCGTCCTTAATGCCCGCCAACCTGAGTATGCTCCTCGCAACGCCTCCCACGGCGAGGGAAATGCCCCTCGGTGCGGGTTTCAGAACGACCTGAACCGATCCGCTCTTGCCCTTGACTTGGAACGGAAGGGAGTGTGCTCTTCCACACCCGCATTCCCAGGATCCGCAACCCCTCTTCACTTCGACAACGTTCAGCTTCGCAGCATCTATCGTCTTCCTTATTGCCGGGCCAACCTCCTTCCCCTTGGTCCTTCCCAGCCCCACATAGCCATCCTCATTGCCGACGACAGCCACAATAACGAAGTTGACCCTCCGCCCGCTGTCCGTCATCCTCTGGACCATGTTAACGTCAAGGACCTCATCGCCAAGATTGGGGAGCAGGATGTCCACGATCTGTGGCTCCTTGAGCGGAAGGCCTGTATCCAGCGCTTCCCTCATGCTTGATATCTCCCCGCGGAAAACCATCTTCCCGAGCCTTGTCTTGGGCTGCCAGTCCGGTTTGTACCTCATTTGCCGTCCTCCATCTTGGACATCACTGCCTCAAACGCCTTGACAGCGTCCTCGCCGATGTGTTCTCCTCTTGTCCTCTCTTCGCTCGGGAGTATCTCCTCGCCGCAGGGTATCTGGAGGCCTGCGTCCAACAGCCCCTTCAGGGAAGCGAAGACCCTGGACCCTTTCGTAGGCACGTGCAAGCCCATGTCGAGCACGGCCTCCTCTACGCCATTCTCAAGCGCCCTTCTGCCAGCCAGATATCCAGTGAGATAGGCCGCCGGAATACTCGACGTCGATTTCTCCCAACCCAGCTTCCTGAGCTCGGTCGAGACCGCCGAACTGAGCACTCTGTCACCGGTGGGGTCGTAACTCATGACTTGGACCGACACGCTCCTATTGGAAGCTCTGACGACAGCCCTCGGCAGACCGGACCTCAGCAACCTCGACCTGAGCCTATAGTCCGTCCTTCCCTCGCGCCTCCTCCGGAATGCCACTCTTTTTCTCGGACCCCTGACCATCACTCATCCTCCTTAAGATATCCGCCTGACCTAAGGTGCGTCTCGAGGTGCGATTTGCTCTTGAAGACTCCGCCCTTCGCCTGGAGATAGAACTTCCTGTAAGTCGATACGTCTATCTTCCCCTCGTCTCGGAGTTCACGCAGTCTTTCCCTTATCGGCCGGATGGTCTGAATCCACCTTTCCTTCTTCGGCTTCCTGGCCTTGCTGGTGCCCTTCCGGCTTCCCTGGCCTCTGCCTCTCCCCTTCTTCCTCTGGCCTCTGTAGTATCTTGTCCGGCCTCTGGAGATCCCCTTCTTCTGCTTGGCCTTTATCGTTCCTGCATCAATCTGGATTTGGACGTCTGTTCTTGTTATGGCATCGGCTACATCTTCCATTCGGAGCGGGTCGATCCACACTCTGTTGACCCCGCACTTAAGAAGACTGGCTGCCATTCTCCTCTGATTCTTCAGGTTCATGAACCATGCTCCTGTTCAGTATGCGGATTCCAATCTCGTCTGCTCTTGCCTCAATCTCAACACGCTTCCTGGACCCTACTGAGTGCCCGATGCGAGCCGCTTGGGTCTTCGGGTCGAGCACTTCTAGTTCTTTCACATTGTGGATGAGGGCATCCCCAAAGCCCGAAGGATGGAGCCCTCTGACCTTCCGCGGCGATCGATATCCGATCGACACCATCTTGGGTCTGTACTTCAACCCCTTTCTCGTCTTTGAGTGAAGGCCGCGTGGTTTCCTCCAGCTCTTGCCCAACTTCTTGTACCTGAACCACTCCTGTCTCCTGAACGCGGGTCTCTTCCGTTTCTGCTTCTCTCTGACCTTGAGAAGCATCTTTGTCTCATCATCCAGAACGGGTTTTATCTTTGGTCGTACCGCCTCTTCCTCTATGATTTCGATTTCCTCTTCTTCCTCT
>JAJISH010000339.1 GCA_022848825.1 Thermoplasmatota archaeon | reverse complement strand
AGATATCCTCCAGAGTGGCCCTTTTCGGAGAATAGGCCCTGAGTTGAACATCAGCCTGCTGGCTGAGTTTGAAGATCGAGTTCCCATCTCCTGGGTTTATGAATACTATTGTTGTCTGTCCTCTTTCCTGGGTTACTGAGTGAACCTCAAACGAATCCTGCAGTATTTTCACGAAATCCTCCATTGCTTGCTCTTCCCCGCGAACTTTGACAAACTTGAGATCTTCCTTGCCAGCAAGAAGCTTGTCCAGATTGCCTTGAGTTATCATACGTCCCTGAGAAATTACCATTGCATGGTCAGAAACCTTCTCCACGTCCTCCAGTATATGGGTTGAAAGAAGAATGGATTTATCAGAATCACTAATCTTTCTGATAAGGTCCAGCATCTCCTCTCGGCCCAGGGGGTCCATGCCATTAGTGGGTTCATCCAGGAGAAGGATTTTTGGGTCATGAACAATTGCCTGAGCGAGCTTAACTCGTTGCTTCATGCCAGTTGAGAATGACGAAATTAGACGATAACGTTCCTCGCCGATGCCAACAAAGTCCAGCATCTCATGGCTCCGGGGCATTGCATTCCGCTTCTTCATGCCACTTATCTGGCCCATGTAAGAGACAAAATCAATGGCAGCAAACGATTCCATAAGACAATCATGTTCCGGCATATAGCCGATCATATCTCTGACAACATTGCTTTCGGCAATGGAATCACGGCCAGCTATTCTGATATCGCCCTTGTCGGGGACAAGCAGTCCGAGAATTGCCTTGATGAAAGTGCTTTTTCCAGCACCATTGGGTCCAAGCAGGCCCACTATGCCACTGGGTACATTCACTGAAAGATCATCCAACGCGACTATCTGGCCAAAACGAACCGTGACATTCTTCGACGATATCACGGTCGTGGGACCTTCTAGCGAGGCATTCTCGTTTACACCGTTCATCAAGTGGCAATAAGGCATACTACCCTTTTTCTTTTCTGTTTGGTCCTGGCGGGCCCACTTGTCTCTTCTTACAGGTCATCGGTCCTATGGGTCGACGACCCAGTCGATGTCCTCCGAAACAAGAATCCAGTAGCCGGAACCCGTCCTGAAGTAGTCGGAGGGCGTCATCTTCTTCAGATGGAACGGGGGAGCGGCATCGTACGCCTGGACCTCGATTACGGGCAGACCTGCAAGTGCGTCAGAGGGCCTCCTGTCCGTTAGAGACGGATATCCCACGAAATTCCAGCCCTTGGACAGGCGGATCGTCGTGGGTGGAGCGACGACGCCTTCCACATCCAAGTCCACGTCCTCCGTGGCCTCGATCCACAGGGCCATTGTCTCATTCGCCTCCGTCAGATCGGAATACCCTTTCCATGTGGTGTACTCCATCCACGGGTCGTCGCTGAAGTTCGATCGGTAGTACCGCACCGTCGTGTACTTCCCCGATATGGATGAGAGAATGTCAGTCAGGTCATTTGAGAGAGGTATCAGAGGAAGGGACACGAGGTTCCACCCCTCCTTCAGAGGTATGCGGTACTTGGACGGGTCTATCTCTACGATGACATATGCATCGTCGTTCTCAGGGTTCTCGTCTCCGACGAGCAGTGTCTGAGCGACGATCTTGAATGTCCCGCCCTCCACGAACTTGTATCTCCAATCCACGGCCTGGCTCAGACCCGGCTCCAAGAACGTGGCCACGGTCTTCTGTTCGGGACCGTACACTAAGGACTCCTGAGGGTAGTCGGCCATAACCACCAGGTCATCGATGAACCATCCCGTCTCTGTCAGGGCCATGTCCGATGAGAACCTGAACCTCACCTGGACGTCCGTTCTGTCTATGAAGTCCGAGATATCAAAGCTGAACTTCTGGAATCCCGATGACACCAGACCGCTGTAGCTGGCAAGGACCTTCCACTCTCCTCCGGAGCCCACATCGATGCTGGCGAAGTCCCAGGATTCTTCCGTATGGAGCTTCTGGTAGAGGTGCAGAGTGGCGCTCGAAGCGTCTACCAGGCCGAATGGCGGGGATCTCAGTATCTGGTGCGCTCTGTTGGAGTACCTTCCGGTGCCGTCGTTCCCCATCCACCAGCTGTATGATCCGTTGTGCGACTGCGTCGTGACCCTGTGCCATTCGTTCGTCGATCCGGGCCCGTCATAGTCGATCACCGTCCACGAGGGGTCTGAGATCTCGGCTCCTTCCTGAAGCACGATTTGCGGGACGGGTGCGCCGAGCCTCCTTATCTCCATGGACGTTTGGAATCCGAACTCAGGGTGCTCTCCGAAGTTCTCTGCGACGGAGTTGAAGGAGTAGTTACCCATGGGATACGTCTCCCGGTGCTCGAAATACCCTACTGCGCTCATGCCGATGTCATGGGCATGCGGGACATGGACCACAAGTCTCAAGGAGTCCGACACTCCGGTGTAGACCGCGGAAGTGCCGTTGACCCAGATGACGTGATCTCCCGATGCGGCGAAAGATGGAACCTGAACGGTCAGCGTGACCTGCGTGTCCTGACTGGGGAGGAGGGCGGGTGAGTCCTCGTCGAGCGATATGAACCAACCCGGGAGGGAGGAGTGTGTCAGAGAGTACAGATTGGAGTCCTTGCCGTCGTTGAGAACGGTGATGTTGAAGAAGCCCGTCTCGTTCCTGGGAAGGGTCATTCTCTCGACCTCTGCCGACAGGGACAAGTGGTTCATGACCTGGAACGGACGGTCCGCTATCTCCAGAAGGAAGAGCGCCGCGTCGAGGTTGTCCT
>JAJISH010000338.1 GCA_022848825.1 Thermoplasmatota archaeon | reverse complement strand
GTTCGAGCTCGAACATGTCTACGAGAAGCGCTCCTCGGGCGGTCCAGATTCGCGGATCGTCCTCATTGAGATTCAAGGCCCGGTCAAGGCACTTCAAGGATTCCTCTAGCTGGTCCGTTCTGTGAAGCAGGACCCCTTTGGCCGTCCAGAGCTCGGCATCCTTCCTCAGTTCCTTGAGAGCTTCATCGACGTGTTTCATGGCCTTCTTGTCGTCTCCGGATTCGAGGTATACGAGGGCGAGATTCCTCCTTGCCAGGATGTTCGACTTCGCGCGTGAGAAGGCTCTTTTCGCTATCTTCAGATGCTCATTCTTCTTGGGGCCTGCCCATTCCCCGAGCCCGTCGAGGCCCATGGCAAGGAGATAGTGAAGGCTGCCAATCCTCATGAGGGTTTCATCGCCTTTCTCCCTCGTTGGTTTGAGGCGCAGGATCTGGGAGAGGTTCTCCCGTTCCTCGCTGCTCAGCAGAGGATACGTTCCAAGGCCGCAGGCTTCTGGCATCCCCACGATTCTGAGCAGGGAGTCGTGTGCTCTTTTTTCGCCCGATGACCCATCCAGAACAGCCGGGGGAAAGGCCTCTGTCCTCATGCTCTTGGGAGATGACAGCACAACGAGAAGGCTTCCGCTCCTCCAGGAGTGATCAGATATACCCGTCTTCGTGGGAAGAGCGGGAAGGAATGTGACCGGGGAGGATTCATGAATGGATTCCCCGCATGCATCGCATACCGCGTCTTGGCCTTCGCTACCGCAGAATATGCATATCACTATTCGACACCGTGCATTATCAACGAGAGAGGTGAATATCAACGTAGTGCCGTGGTTATCACTTTTGAGTCTCGGGGATGACGAAATCATGCGGGGCAGGTGTTTTTATTGGCGGCTTCCATTCCCTTGCGGGGATTTCCTGAGAATTCGTGAGGCCATTTCGGACGACATGAGACATATTCTAGAGAGGAGCGTTGAGACGGTCTGGCGGGACATACCCGAGAGTGAGAGGAGGGGAGTTGACTACACCAAATGGAGAAAGACCGCCGTCCAGGTCATCGAGCCCGTGCTGAAGGACAGGGCGAACAATATCTACGTGGCGGAGGATGAGAATGATGGTTTTGCGGGATACGTCGTCGTCGGAGAGACCAAGAACGTATTCTCCCCCGCGGGCTACGGCTTCATCTATGACGTCTTCGTGGAGGAGCAGTTCCGGAAATCGGGAGTGGCGAGCATGCTTCTGAAAGCGGCGGAGGACTTCTGCGTCTTGAGAGGTCTCGAGGCGATCAAGCTGGAGGTTGCGGACAATAATCCGATCGCCATGAAACTGTACGAGAAAACGGGGTTCACATCGGAGAGGCACTTCCTGGGAAAGAGGATTGAACGGTGAGCGGTCAGAGTCGAGGAGGGGTCCCCGCACATTCCGGCAGGCTCCACGAAAGGTTAACCATAAACATGGTTAACTCGAGCGGCGTCGCAGCCGTCGGGACATACCCGTGACTCCGTTAACCTTGAACAAGGTTAACCTTGGGCCCGGTTCCCCGTCCAGACGGGAAAAAACTAAGTAGTCGTAACCTCATCGAGAATTCACCGGAGGGAACCTAATGCTGGAGAACCGAAGGTATGTGGGCAGAATCTCGATTAGTGGGCTTGTGGTCTTCGTATTCATTATGATGTCGGTGAACCCGCTGGTGATGAACTCGAGGGCGGCGATTCCCGTTCCTCACAACACGTACGGCCACGCCTTTGACATGCAGGGTATGACGTTACCAGATGGCGAGCTTGTGACCGCTTGGATAGACGGTGTCTCATATGGGTGGAACATGACTTTCTACGACCCGCTCGATCCCAATCCGTGGAACCAGTCTGGGAAGTACGATGTGGACACCGATGGGAATCATGTCACGATACCCGGCGACCCTGACACTCCGTGGATCAAGGAAGGCGGCGATCATGACGTGGACGACATCATGTATGTCTGGGGAGACATGACCGATTTGGGCAATCTCGGATCCTATCCCATAAGCTGGGTGTTCGAACAGAACGCGACTTGGCTGACGTTTGTGGCCGAGCACATGAATCTCACAGTCGCCCCTATTCAGCCTCCAGCACTTCCGAAGATAAACAACATCACCACGATGCCGGCGGACCAGGGGAACCAGTACGTGTACATCTACGGGCCCCCCGGGATGCCTGTGAGAGACTACTATCTTGAAAAGAACGACGGTCAGATTCACGGCGGAACACGGATTGACCTTTCGGGGGAGACATCGCTTGCGGGCTACCTGTACGTCGATCTGGGCTCCGCGGACTACCTCGACCCCGACGGTGACGAGATTAAGCTGGTCTGGGACAATCCCAACGCAACGGGCGCACCCTTCGCGGGAAGGGACGTTGTCGTGGACAGGGTCGAGTTCAATGGCAGCTGGAACGGGACCCACTACGGAGAGCCGGACAACACGATAATGCCCGACGCGTACGCCCCCTACTGGGGGTACGAGATTCACCGATACCCGCTCCCAGGCTCGGACACGAACGACTGCATGTACGACTTCACGATGGGCATGGAGACAGGCAGAGCAATGAAGCTGCCGCCGGTGGCCGATCCCGGGGACAACAAGGTCGTATTCATGTGGGAGGTCGTCACCTTCGACGGTAGCGGCTCCTACGATCCCGACGGGTTCATCGTCGACTACTCCTGGGATTTCGGTGACGGTGATAACGCTGGCGGCATGATCGTGAACCACACGTACCTCGAAGCGGGAGAGTTCTACGCCACACTGACGGTCATGGACGATGACAATCTGACGGATACGGACACGGTAATCGTGGTGGTCCTGGACCCGCGTCCGGACCCGCCAGACCTGATGAGAGCTATCTTGACGGGAACCGATCTCGAGGACGTGCTCGTAGAGTGGGAACTGTCCTCCGACGACGGCTCGGGTTTCGACGACGTCATCAACTACGCGGTCTACTGGAGCGACTCATATGATTCTAGCGGGGCGGGATATCAGTTCCTCACGGAGCTCCCGCCAGGAACGACTTCCCTGACTCTGGCGGGCTGGGGAGACGGCGACTGGTCCGACTACTTCGTATACGTGCAGGCGAACGACACGGACGGATACACGAACTGGAAGGGTCAGGCGGGCAAGTTCGTGAGGTTCATGGAAGCGGGGAAGCGTATCGCTTCCGTACCGCTGGTGCAGGACGACGAGGCGCTCGAGACCGTCCTGCAATCCCTTGATGGAAGCTACAACCATGTCCGCTACTACAGATCGTCCGATCAGAAGGATCACTGGAAGTCCTATTGGACGTTCAAGCACCATCGCGATCTGTACTTCATCAACCACAAGATGGGATTCTGGATCCAGATAACGAAGGACGATCATCTCGTTGTTGCGGGACTCGTTCCTGAGGTCACGGAGATAGAGCTCGGGCACCAGTGGAACCTCGTCGGCTATCCGTGCTTCACTCCCATGACGGTGCAGGATGCCTTGGCGGATGTTGACTACAAGATGGTCGACGGCTACGACGACACGCCACCATTCCATCTGACACACCTGACGGACACGGACATGATGTTAGCGGGCGAGGGCTACTGGGTGTGGGTGGACCTGCCGCAGACTTGGTACGTGTACAACTAGCGGAGCGGGAGCCAACTAGAGCCCCAGAAGCACCGAGACGCGTATCTTCTCCCCGATGTCCTCCTCCACGCTCCCCCACGTGATGTTCGCGTTGGGAGCCCTGAGAGTGACCTCATGCGCGATCTCGTCCACGTCGTCCGGATCTATGTACTGACTGGAGAGGAACAGGATCGCCTCCTTGGCCCCGCTCAGATCGAAATCGAACCAGGGGGACGTGAACGCGTCCTCGACAGCGACGAAGTTCCTGTGTTGACCGGTCCCCTCCCCCATGCCTATTCTCATCTCGGCCACGCGTCTCAGAACGGACTTGAGATGGGGAATGTCCCCTCGCGTGAGCACGGACGCCAGGCTGGCGATGGGCTTGCCAATGAGCCTGCCCACGACCTCGAATGCCCGCAGGAGGGGGATGTTCGGCGCGAGCTTGAGGAGCTCGTCGTTCGAGAACGTTATCACCACATCCGAGCGGTTCTTGAGGACGCCGAGCCCTTCGTTGGCGACGCCGCGGCGCGCAATCCCCTCCACCGTGAAAGGGAGGCTGACGAGCGATACAGCGAGCGCCTTACAGTGCTTCGCTACCGATGCAACTATGGACGAAGTCCACGTGCCAGTGTAACCACCCAGGCCGCTGAGGATGAAGACGACATCGGAGCCCTCGATCTCCCGCTCGATCGTCTTCTCCACATCCGTATAGAGCTCCCGCCGCCCCCTTTTCTCGGTCTCCGCTATTCCCTTCAGCCCCTCCCTGCTCACGAAGACCCTTCGCCCTATGCCAATCATCGAAGGATGCGGCTCGTCATTGACAGCGATGGGCTCGAACCCGGGCACGGGCGGGATCTCGTGGAGCATGTTGCAGCCAGCGCCCCCGCATCCAACGATGGACACGCGGACCCGCTCATGATCCCCGGTCTCCCCGAACCTGCTAATTCCTGGCACGAGAAAGAAAAGCCGTCGAGGGATGATAAAAGTTGCGGGAACCTCCAAAGGCCTCGACGCTGCAGGACTGTCGGAGGATTCCTCATATCGTTTCGACGAGGCTTCAATTCCCACCGCGTCAAAACCAACAATTGAACTTTCATCCTCCCCCAATCAACCCTTAAATAACTTCCAGACGTTGTGGTGCTCGAGATGGAGATTGTTGCTACTGGTGATGTTCACGAAGGCATGAACTTCGGATACAATGTAGATCCAGAGACGGGAATCTCCGAGCGGGCGATGGACCTGCACAGGAACTTCGCGCGGGCCGCGAAGTACGCGATCGAGAAGGGAGCGGGCCTCTTCGCGGTCCTCGGGGACCTGTTCGACCGGACGCATGTGAGCCCTGCGTTCAGGGAGCTAGTGAGGGCGGACGTAATCGAGCCGCTGAGGGACGCCCGGATTCCCGTCTGGATTCTCGCGGGGAACCACGACCAACCGCGAAGCATGGCGCGAGGGACCTCCATAGAGGATTTTCGAGGGTATCCCAGCGTCACAGTGTTCAGGAAGCCCGAAGTCAGGATCCTTGAGCTCGGATCCGCTCGAGTGGGTTTCCTTGTTCTCCCCTATCTGCATCCTGAGCAGATCGTTGAGTGGGTCAAGGAGAAATTGAACGAGGACATACCGAGGGAACAGAGCTACGAGTTGTCCAGGCGGCTCTGGAAAGAGTGGATGAGGAAGAGAGCGGAGGAGATGGATGCGGACTACAAGATCCTCCTCGGTCACTATTACGTGGAAGGGGCGAGGATAAGTAGCACGACGTACGTCGAGATCCTGCCTGATGAGTTCTCCTTCACCCAGGACATGATTCCGCAGGCAGTTGATCTTGCGCTCTTCAGTCACATACACTTGCACCAGGTTATGGAGAATACGCCTCCAATCGTCTACACGGGTGCCCCAGAGAGAATAGACTGGGGAGAACGTCTGGATGCCAAGGGTTTTGTGTCCGTGAATCCCGAAGAGAGGACGTGGAGATTCATCGACCTTCCGGTCAGGGACATGGTTGACGTGGAAGTCGACGTCGCGGACAGCGACGATCCGACGAGGGACATCCTCAACAGCCTGCCAACCGATGTCAGCGGGAAGATGCTGAGAGTGAGAATCTCGGTTGGGGAGGGCACCCGGGAGAGAATCGATGAGAACACGATAGCGGATTTTCTGCGTCCGGCTTTCACGTACCAGATCAGATGGACCGAGGAGGGTGTGGAGAAATTGAGCCTGTCCGAGTTCACGTTGGACCCATATAGGCTCTTCAAGGACTTCGTTGACCTCAATTATTCTGACCACAAGAAACACGACCCCATTCTCGGAGAGGGGGATCAGATACTCAGGGAGGTGCTGTCCTGAGGACTCTGGAATACTTCGAGGTCGAGGAGGTCAAGGAAGAGGCCATCGAGCACGTTGAGAGCGTCGAGGAGCCCCCGACATCCGATGGTTTCGTCCTAGAAGAGATCGAGATGAAGGACTTCATGCGCTACGTGGGTGGAACCTCGAAGCTGAGGTTCCCGAAGAAGTTCACGGTCATCACCGGGAAGACTGGCTCGGGCAAGACATCCGTTCTTGACGCCGTGACTTTTTCCCTCTACAAGAGGACATCGAGGACGGACATCTTGGGCGTAGGGATAGCGGACGTGTGCAAACCCGGCGGCCATGTGAGGGTTCGCTTCGCGCAGGGGGGAGGCCTCTACGACGTCGAGAGGGGCTTCACGCAGAAGGGATCCCCATATCTCAATCTGCATAAGAACGGGTCTCAGATATCCGGGAGCATCCCGGAACTGGAGAACATAATCCGAGACACCGTCGGCTTGGACTATGACGGTTTCAGGAACTCCACGTTCGTAAGGCAGGAGGAGATGAAGGAGCTGGGTGCGGAGAGCGATTCCCAGCGTCTCCGGATATTCCAGAAGCTCTTCAGACTGGAGATTTTCGAGAAGGCTCAGGCGCAAGCGAAGACGAGCTACGATGAGATCCACCGCGATATCGAAATCGGTGAGCACGACGTTGAGTTCCTGAGAGAGCGACTCTCGAGAATCCCTGAAGTGGAGAAGGAGGCGGAGATTGTCGAGAAGGAGGCCAAAGGCCTCGGCGGGAAGCTCGTCGATGTGGAGAAGAGGCTTCTCGTGGACGAGGATAAGCTAAAAGACCTTGAGAGAGAGCACGAGGCATTCATCTCGGCGAAGACCTCCATCGAGGACAAGGAGAGGCGCGTCCTAAGCATTCAACGAGAGATAGATAAGGTCAGGAAAGCGGATGAGAAGTCCACCGAGCTTAGGAAGGAGGTCAAGAGGCTCGAGGACGAGACGAGGGACCAGGAAAAGCTCATTGAAGAGAGAACTCAACTGAAGGAGATCGGTCACTTGGCGGCGGGTCTCGAGAAGGAGAGACAAGCCCACAGGAAATCTCTTGGAGATGCTACGAAGGAGTTCAGGCGAGAGAAATCGAAACTCAACGAGAGGCTGAATGTCTCCGAGGGAAGGATAGCCGCTCTCTCCACGACTGTGGACAAGGACGAGGCGTTCCGACTTCTGCGCACTGAAGGTGCACTTGAGGAGAGGATATCGAGAATAGAGAAGGAGATAACGTGGCTCACCGGACAAGAGGACATCATCAGCGAGATCCGGGGCGAGAGAGAGGATGCACTGCGGAACATGGAAGATGTGAACAGCAAGGTCCAGGAAATCAACGAGGACTCCTTTGTCCTCAGTGAGATTGAGAACCAGGTTGGCCAGATGAAGAAGGACCTCGAGGCCCTGGAAGAAAGACGCCGGAAAAGAACCGAGGAAATGGAGACTGCCACGGAGAAGGTGGACAGAGAGCTTGAGAAGCTCAGCTTCGATGACGAGGCGAAGAGCCGATTGAAGATGCTGGAAAAGACGATCACTGAGATGGGCAGGAAGAAGACCAGACTGAAGGATGTCCGTCACGAGCTCGACGAGGTCGGAGACATGGGAAAGCTCCTGGAGGACCTGAAGAAAAGGCTCGGACAGGGCGAGAAAGAGATCAAAGCGCTCAAGAAGAGGCTCAAGAGGCTCACCTCAGACGAGGAGAAGTACCAGAACACGAGGAGGGACGTCGAGAGCCTCAAGAGGATCAAGAGCGATATCGAAAGGGAAGTGCGAGGCAAGGAAGTCCAGATAGAGAGCCTTCAGAGGAGGCTGAGAGAGATCCAGGAAGAGAAGAAGCAGATGGAAAAGAGGGTGAGGACGCTCGATGAGGGGCGCTCGAATCTGGAGACGTTCGCCATTCTGAAAGATCAGATCTTCCACAAGAAAGGCGTGGCCATGTACGCCATCAACCAACTCTTGCCAGAGCTCGAGATCGAGACCTCGCAGAACCTCGTTGACCTCACGGACGGACGGTTCACGCGTGTGAGTCTTAAGACCCATGAGGCGAAGAGGGAGTACGGCGTGAAGATCGAAGTGGAGGGCGCCGATGGCAATTGGCACGATGTTGCAGAGTTCAGCGGAGGGGAGAGAACCCAGATAAACGCCGCTCTCAGGTTCGCGATAGCTAAACAGCTGGCCGGCCTTCCACAGGTCGGCCGCACCTACGGCAGGATGAAGACCCTTTTCATCGATGAGGGTGACCTCGGATCCCTTGACACGGAATCGAACAGGGACCTGTTCATTCACAAGCTCTTCAAAATGGGAGAGTTCTTCGACAGAGTCATTCTTATCACACATCTTGCGGAGGTAGCGGACAAGTTCCCCGGCAAAATCAGGGTGCACATGACACCGGAGCAGGAGTCGAGAATCGAGGTAATATCGTAGATGTTGTTGGAGGACCTGAGACACCGTATGAGAGAGGTCGCCCTCTATCGCAACAATGGACTGGATATCCTAGGGAGCTGTGAGTTCGTGAACTTCGATCGTTCTCGGACAGTGAGAGAAATGGTCGCGGTCGACGGCTCCTACTCCTTCCTGCTGAACATATCGAGCATGTGGCTCGCAATCGTGAGGGTTGGTGGTCTTGGCTACACCTTCAGGGACGGCGGCTACAGGTTGGTGGACAGCGAGAAACTGGAGGCTCCCATCCTCGTCTCGACGGAAAGGCGCGTGGTCGAGAGGCAGAGCGACCTCCACCTGCAGCTCTTCGAGGCGACGAGGTTGTCAGGAGACCGTCCGCGGGCGATGATGAACGAGTTCAGGCACCACTTGGAGGGGGAGCTCACTCTCCAGATGGCGCGGGAGAGGGAGGGTGCCATCATTGCCGTGGACGGCACGCTTGCGTCCTTTCACAAGGAGTCCAATCATCTGCACGAGACCAGGACGGAGTGCGAGAGAAGGGGGAACATACTTGTGGGCATCTCCAAGGACTCGAATTCTCACGCCTTCGGCGGGGTGAGGACGGACGAGGAGCTCCTGAACGGAAAGAACGGCATGGCCTTTGTGAGGGTGCCTGCTGGATACGAGGAGAAGCACAGGGGGTTCCTTCACGGCGATGTTTACTTCGCCAGGCTCCACCCTGATTCAGTGAAGTGGTTCCGCGTTGACGTTGGCACGTTCAAGGACGACCCGTCCTTCGTCTTCTCGAACCTCGCTCACTATGCGATGTCGGGACTGTGTCCAGGATATCCCTATCCGCTCCTTGAAGCCCACAGGTTCGCCGTGACGATCAGGCAGTTCAAGGACGTGTACGAGGAAGTTCTGCTCCACTTGGGTATCGAGGAGGGAATGCCAGTCGAAGAAGTCATTGGCGGACTGACGCACGTGGAGGGAGAGAGGCAGGGAGCTTTCCACGAGTATCTTGACCAAGCAAGCAGGGATTTGAGATGAACGAGAAAATCGGCGAGGTCGTTTCTGCCTCGGTGCTCGGAGGTCTGGTGGCCAAGCTAAGCCTGGACAATCCGGAGGACCTCCGAATCGGGTATCCGGTCGTCGTCGAGGGTCGGACGTACTACTTCTACTGCATGGTCCACGACATCGTGAACCAGTCCGTTGATATCGCGGAGAGGTTGGCGGGGTCGAGGATGAGGGATTCCATTGTGCCACTGAACGAGACACACGAGGGCTTCAGCGGGAGGATATTCTACTCGAAGGCGAACCTGAGGCCGATACAGCTCATACACAGAGGGACCCACAAGCTGTCGGAGCCTCAGACCATTCCTCCTTACTTCTCGGTCGCAAGGCATGCGAGCCTGAGAGATGTCGAGAAGATCTATCAGAGAAGCGACTTCTCCGCGCCCCTGGGCTCAATCCGCGGCGTGGAGAGATTCATGGTGCACATCGACTTCAGCAAGCTCACGGAGAAACCTTTCGGGATCTTCGGGAGGACCGGGATGGGGAAGAGCGTCCTCAACAAGCTCGTGTGCATCGGCATTCTGTCAAGAGAAGTGGGCAGCGTCCTGATCTTCGACATGCACGGCGAGTACGGTGTATACTCGAGGACGGACAAGACGGAGGGGTTGAAGTACTACTTCCCAGAGAAAGTGAAGGTGTTCTCGCTGGACCCGAAGAACAAAGAGGCGGTGCCCTTCATCATCGACCCGGACGAGATAAGACCACAGGACATCATTGTGGCGTTTCAGGATCTCAATCGCAACATGGTCGATGCGATCTACGAGATCAACAGGTCTCGAAAGGAAGACATCGTCTCCGCGATCAGGCGTGCGGACCTCGAGGAGTGGGGGCACAGGGTCCACCCGAGCGTTCTGAGCGCCCTCAAGAGACGAATGGGGAGAATGCGGAGGTTCTCATTCGTCAGACGCGGCGGGAAGGATGCCTTCAAGCAGCTCATCTCCCTCATAAGGGAGAGGAGGTCGGTCGTCCTGGATTTCGGCGAGTACGGAACGGACCAGATGGTGTACCTCTTTGTCGCCAATGTGCTCACGAGGAGGTTGTTCGACATGTACACGGAAAGGAACGAGGAATTTCCACGCCTGGTTCTCTTTCTCGAGGAAGCGCACAAGTTCCTAGCCCCTAATATCGCATCCTACACGATCTTCAACAAGCTTGCCAGGGAGACCAGGAAGTTCAACCTCATACTAGCCCTTGTGGATCAGAGACCTGCGAAGATCGACGATGAGGTCAGAAGCCAGCTGGCCAACAGACTCATCCTCTCGCTGAAGGAGCCTTCGGATCTCGCCTCGGCTCTTGCGGGCGTCCCCGACAGGTCCGTGTGGGAGAGCATCGTTGCGACGATACCGGCAAGGACGGTTGCGCTGGTGGGAGACGCCATACGCATCCCGACCGTGATCGACATCATGAACTACACCCCGGAGAACGTGAGAGAGAACATCCTCGATGGGGGCAACATGACGAGCGAAGACATGGACACAATCGCCCAAAAGGTGGACAAGGTCTTCTCATTCTGATTCGAACTTCAGGAACCGGGCAATCTCAGCGGCCACGGCCTCGTCGTCCATGGCCTCAAGGAGCTGAGAAGGACTCCCGAGTGGTCTGGCTCTGACGATCCTTGCAGCCCTCTTCCTCCCGATCCCTGGCAGGGAAGACAGCGCGTCCAGCGTCGCGTCGTTGACCGCCAACGGGAACTCCGTCCCCGTCACGCTCCGGAAGCCGTGAGAGAACACGCAGACGTCGACGAACCTGTTCACTTCGGTCTTGTAGGGGAACCCCACAAGGATTGGATACGATCCTATCTGGCGACCGAACGTGCTCCTTCCCTTGGACATCTCCAGGTACACCCTCCTGAGCACGGTCTCCTTCGGAAGGACCCTCGCCAGCATCGGTCTGTCGATGTCCTGACGAACCTCGGACTTGAAGCGCCTGAATTCCCTGTAATGCTTCCTGACGGCGAACCGCCCGCGAACAGGGAGGACCTGCCTGATGTTTATTCTCCGCAGCATTAGTCCCTCGTCCAGCAGGTCCCTCAGGAACTCGAGGTTCTTCGAGAAGGTCTCCTTTCTCTCGCCCTTCAATCCTGAGAGGAGGTTGATCCCTGGAAGGAGGTGCGGGAGCCCGGTGGGGCTTCTCCCCGACCCGACCTCGTTTATGAGCTTGACCGCGGCCTTCGCCTGCTCGGGGTCGGTGTTGAGATTATTCGCGGCGATGACCTCCGGGTCCGCGCTCTCCACCCCGAATGCGAGAACGTTCCCACCAGTGCAGTACTTCACCAGATGTTGCGCGACCTTCTTCGATTCCTTCGGATGTGTCGCTATCACTGCTGGATCGGCATTGTCCGTATGCAGGACCTGGAGATCTGGTGCGGCTTTCCTTATGCCCTTGAGCAATCCTTCAATCACGCTCGGATCCGGAACGGGTGTCTCCGTTTCCCCCACGCCCTCTGCAAGATAGGAGAACACGCACGACTGTCCCCCGAGACGGAAATTGCGCACGCCCGCGGTGTGCAGCGCTCTCACCTCTTCGACGATGTCCTCCGCCTCTCGGAACTGGGGCTTGCCGTAAAGGGGTTCGATGCAGAAGGAGCAGCCGCCAGAAAGGTAGCGGACGCATCCCCGCCAGCTATCAAGTTCTGCGATCAACGGCTGAGGGAAATCGGGGTGGTCCTTGACCACCTCGGAGCCGAGAATCGACCATTGCCTCCACTCTTCCATTCCTCGGTTCCTGTGTTTCACCCTCCCGCCAGAGAGGAGATCATTCACGAATGCATCCAGGTCCTTCTTGGCGATGATGTCGAAGACGTTCTCAATCCTTCGGTCGTAC
>JAJISH010000337.1 GCA_022848825.1 Thermoplasmatota archaeon | reverse complement strand
GGCCTACTCGCCAGGAGACACGATAACCGTCACATACGAGATCAAGGCAAGGGGAGTAGAAACGCTTCCTGGGACCTTTGACCTGCAATACGGACTGATGAATGGTCCGACGTACTCGAAGCAGACCGCCAGCGCCAAGGGAACGCTGAAGTACAAGATACCCGACGGCATTGACGAGGGACACCAGTTATTCACCGTGACCGATGGAGGCACAGCCGGCGCGATGGAGTCCATATACGTCAGGTCGGGACTGAACCCCTTCGAATGGGCCAAGCTCGCCGACATGCCACTGATATCCCTGATACTGCTCATACTCGTGATCATACTGTTCGTTCTCGTGTTCAGGCGGGGAAGGGCGCCGAAGCCCGCAGCAGCACCGCCAGCAGAGAAGCCTGCACCAGAGCCCGAGCCGGAACCCGCTCCTGTCGAGGAAGCGGCCGCCGGGGGGATGGTGATCAACTGCAAGGCCTGCGGTGCGCCAATAGAGCTCACGACGTCGAAGAGACCGCTGGAGGTCATGTGCCCCTCCTGCGGCGAGACCGAGATGGTCCAGTAGCCGCTGGAAAACTATCGATGTGCAAAGTAGGCGGTAATCCCGCCTACACCTTTCTCGATCCTAGCGAAGCCAATCCGCTCGAACTGTATCACTTCGCCCGAGCTGACACCCTCAAGGCCTGACTCTCCAAAGCCCTCGAGCACGCTCCCGTCCGGCATTACGACCCTCACCGGGACCTCCGCATCCGACCACTGGATCTTGGAGATGTCCTTCACTTCGAGCGATTTGAACTGGGCCTGCTCGCCCAGGACCACGTTGCAGAAGTCCTTCAGCCTGACCTCCTTGCCGGCGTGGGCGTCGAAGTCCTCCTTGGCCACGAATACCACGCCCCGGGAGACGTCAAGGGAGCGCGTGCCCCTTTCCTCGACGTCGGGGTGAAGAGGCGCGTGGACCACGTCCAGATCGTCGGGTTTGCCCGCGAGATGTATCTCCACGGGATCGGGCACGAAGAAGTACCTGTTCGCCCGCCCGTCTATAAGCTTGCGGTTCTCTGCGTACAGGTTGTCCGCCGCCACCTCCACGTCAGTGAGGCTCACGCCGAAGCCGAGGGTGAAGTTCCGCACGGCCTGCGGGTCGATCCCCCTTCTCATCAGCGACTGGAGCGTCCACGTCCTCGGGTCGTGCACTCCTGAGTAGACGCCTCTCTCTATCTCGCGGCTCATCTTGCTCTTGCTCAGCTTCATCTCCTTCAGGCGCAGCATGCCGTAGTGGACGAACTCCCTGTGCGGGAGGCCGAAGATGTCCCACAGGTACTTCTCCATCTCGTCCTCGATGACGAGGTCCTTCCCGCGCAGTATGTGCGTCACCCCGAGGAGGTGGTCGTCGATCGCCCAGGAGAACTCCAGCAGGGGCCACACCTTGAACCTGTCACCGGTCCTGGGATGCACTCGATTGCGGATTCTGAAGAGGACGCGGTCCCGGAAGGCCGGGTTGGGATGCTTCATGTCCGTCTTCAGGCGGACCACGACCTCGCCCTCGCCGAAGTAGCCATCGAGCATCCTGAACCATTTCTCCACGTTGTCGTTGACCGGCGTATTGCGGTGCTCGCACTCCTCTCCCCTCTCACGGTGCGCCCTCAGGACCTCGGCGGGGCACTCGCAGACGTACGCGTGACCGCCCTTGAGCAGCTTCTCCCCCCACTCGTAGAAGATGTGCATCCTGTCCGACTTGTAGATGACCTCGTGACAGTCCACGCCCAGCCAGTCCAGGCCCTCCCTGATGAGGTCGTAGGCCTCGGCGACGGGGACCTTCTCCTTCGAGCCTATCGTGTCGTCGAAGACGAGCAGGAGCTTTCCGTCGTACTTCTTCACGTACTCGTCGTTGAGGAGAGCCATCCGCGTGTGGCCGATGTGAAGTGCACCCGAGGGGTAGGGCGCCAGGCGCATGACGACGCCGTCCTCGACGTTCGGCAGGTCCGGGAGCTCGGTCACCTTCTCCTTCTTCTCTCTCTTGAGGAGGGAGGGATCGATCTCGGCGAGCTCTTCCCTCTGCTTCTCTGGCGGGAGGGCATTGACCTCCTCGACCATCTGGTGAACGACGTCGATGACCTCTGCGGAGCGGGACCTGAGGTCTGGCTCCTCCGCCATGATCTTGCCGATGACCGCCTTCTCGTCCGCGCGCCCGTCATACAGGACGGCGTTCTGAAGGGCGTACTTCCTGGCAAGAGGACGGAGGTTCATTGGGTCGAAAACGGTTGAAAAGTATATAATCGTTGGCGGGTGTCGAGAAGCTGTCCCATGGGAGACTGGACTTCCCGTTCGAACAACGACCCGTTGTCCTGGCTGCTGGGCGTGAGTATGAATTCAGCGTCCTGGCAGTCGTACTTCTCAGGTCCAGGCGGGTTCCGAAATGGAGCGGACGGTTTGTCCAAACCATGTACAGGCTCGGTCTCTGTGCCGTGTACCCAGTTATCCACCATCTCTTGGGTTTGAGATTGAATGTCTCGTCATTCAGAAAAGCTGAAATAGCCCGATACTGGTAGAGAATCCTGGAGAGCTGTTGGGGCAGTGAGCAAATGAATCAAGTTCATGAAGAGCCGACAGAAACTGAATCTGAACACACTAAGAATCCTACAGTGGGGGCTCGGAAGGGCTTTCTAGTGTACTTTGTGGTGGCGCTCATTGTGTTTGTGGCTACGTTCTCTCTGGCTCTTATCCTGCATAATTCCCTATTTGGCATAGTCGGGCCCGACGGCGGTCCCAAGGTTGAAATGACAGCAATCCAAGAACCTGAGGGATATGAGATTATGATTACGGAGGTGAGTCAAGTGTGGGAGCTGAGCGATTTCAAGGTTCTCATACTCACTGAGGATGATCCCTGGCCCGGCTTCCCAAAGGTTCTTGGACCTGGTCACATTGGCCAAGGCCCAAACGGAGAGTATGCGAATTTCACGGACCTAACAGGTGACGGCATACTGAGTCGCGGTGATTTCATTGCATTGCAGGGACTCCAATCAGGTGTTCTGTACGAAGTAGTCCTGATCTGGGCACTACTTGAGGATATTGAGCTGGACTCGGAAAGCATATTGGTGCCCTAGCAAAGGCCTCAGATTCTGGACCTAGAAGGCTACGCGCCACAAACAAACCCTGGCGGGTGTTTTAGGGGCCAAGAAGATTCATATACAGGTGGGGTTGTCAGAAGCCCAGCGTGTTGATCCGCCTTGCTACATCGATTAAAGAAGATCGACCTGGTTGCTCTCTCCGCCCATTATGACCGTGAATCACAGGATACGTACCTTAGCGTCTACATCGATCTTACACGCGGAACCGGCGGGAAGCGTACAGCACGGGCTGCCAAGTCCCGTTCTCGCCTTTTGAAGAACCGGGTGAATCGCTTTCTGCGGATGCGAGAGACAGCCTGCCGAGAGGCCCTGGCCGGGAAGCCGGACCTTCTGGAAAACTTCGACAGAAACCTCGCTTCGGTGCGGGCCTACTTGACCGATAACCCGCCTGAACCAAAACAGAAGGGACTGGTCCTCTTTTCGTGCGCCAAGGAGGAATACTTCGAGGCCTTCAGGCTCTCGGTTCCCCTGAAGAACCTACTGGTGCTGGACACGTCTCCCTTCATTCGCCCCCTGGCACGCCTTCGCGATGATTGGGAGTCCATCGCAGTGGTCATCCTGGATAGCGAAAATGCGCGGCTCTTTGCGGTCTCGTCGGACCGGGTGACGGCCCGAAAGAAGAAGGGGGTGGACCTCCTGGGAAAGCACAAGAAGGGTGGCATGTCCCAAATGCGGTTTCAGCGTCTCCGAAGTCAGGCGATTCGGATCTTTCACCAGGAGGTCTTGGGGGACCTGCAGGAACTCCTCCGGGTCGAGCCCGCAGATCAGATATTCTTGGCGGGCCCGGGCATTGCGAAACTGCGGTTCCTGGACTCCTTGCCCCCGGACATCCGAAGAAGGGTCACGGAGGTTGTGGATCTTGACCTGAACGTGCCTGAGGGAGAGATTCGCCGGCGTTTCGTGAGCCTGGCAGCTGTAGAGGAACGGCGCCAGGACCGAGCCCATGTGGAAGCCCTCCTCGCGGAAATCCTGAAGGACGGTCTCGTGGCCCATGGTTGGGAGGAAGTGACAAAGGCCGTTCGGGCGGGTAAGGTCGAAGTCCTACTGGTGAAAAGCGGGTCGAAACTCAGGGGCTGGAAATGCGAACGTTGCAAGGTCTTTGGATTGG
>JAJISH010000336.1 GCA_022848825.1 Thermoplasmatota archaeon | reverse complement strand
ATCGCTTCCAGGTCCGTGGCAAGCCTCGCATCCGATGTTCAGCTCAGTGTAGCTGGCAACCCATTCTGTTCCGACGTATGCCACAGTCGTGTTCGTGCTGTGACAGCCCGCGCATCGCCTGTCCCAAGACCTGTCCGGTGTCAGGAACATATCCTTCGGTGTGTCTGGCAAGTCGAACCAATCGCTCAGATCATAAGATACCCATTCCGACGTTGCGGTGTTCCACTGCAGCGGCAGAATGTACTTGCTCGCACCGATCTCCGTCACGTAGCGCTGCTTCCAGGCGCTTCCCATCGTCTTCCAGACGGTGTGGTTGTAGCCTCCACCAAGGTCAACGTAGTACGTGCCGGAGTCCTCGTACAAGGTCATGTTGCCGTATAGGCCACCATCGGTCAGGTTAATCGCACCAGACCAGCTAGGTGGCAGCACTGTCGTAGCATCAGGGTCCTGAAGCATCTTCGTGTGCGCCGAGTCAGTCCACAAGGCTGCCTTGTCACTGTGGCAACCGGTGCAGCTGGCGCTGCCCAAGTATGTGGCAGTATCCATGTACGAATTGTCCACTTCACCTCGTGTGCCCTTGACCTCGTCAGCCACTGTCGCTGTGCCGATGTAGACAAGGGTCAAGATAGCCACCATAGCTGCAAGAATTCCTATGGCGAGTACAATCTCTTTTCTTTTCACTGTCCCCTCTCCTTGTATTAGCGTTCGTGATATGGACTTGGATGGTGAATGAGAATATATCACTTAAAAGTATCGGCAGTGCATGGCGCAAGAACAACCGTTTTCTTGGGATGGTCGATAACTTTCGGACGATTCGAGAAGCGTCACAAGGAGTATTTGTCAATTTTCTTTCTATAACAACGTTGTAATTGCCAATTATCCACAAAACAATGGCGATCGCTCTTCTCCAGACGCTGCGGTGAGGCACAATCGGTCTTCAGGGTCCGCGGGAGGATGGGGCCTAGCGGTCATCAGTCGGCTCGATCGTGTGCATCCCACACTCCTTCTTCTCCTTCCCGTGCCACCTGCCCGCCCTTTCGTACCGCCCCCACGTTCCGGCAAGAGTGCACGGCTTGCATCCCAGGCTCGCGTAACCCTCATCATACAGAGGGTTGTATGGAATCCCATTGTCCTTGATGAATCGCCACACCTCATCGTTTGTCCAGTCAACGATCGGATTGACCTTCGTAGGCATCCCTTCGTACTCCTCGACCCTCCTGAGGTTTATCCTGAACTCCGTCTCGTCACTTCTGAGACCTGTTATCCACACGTCCAGGTTCTCCAGGTATGTTATCGTGGGTTCCACTTTCAGGACCTCGCAACACAGCTTCGGGTCGCGCGAGTAGAGGTCCTCGCCGTGCTCTGCCTCTAGCTCGTCCTTGCTCACGGACGGGTGTATCTCTTCCAGGTTGAGGTCCCACTCTTCCTTCAGCCTGTTCTTGAACTTCTCCGTCTCTTCGAAGCCGTACCCGGTTCTGATCATGAAGACCTTGATCTGTGGGTCGATCTCGCGGGCCAGACTGAGAACGGTGACGCTGTCCTTCCCGAAGCTGCAGGCAAGGGCCACTCTCTCGAACTCGCTGATCGCCCATCTGAGCGTCAACTTCGTGACTTCGAGCTTCTCCTGGAAATCCTTCACGGGAATGGATATGCGAATGTGCTTTTCCCTTTTTCGCCTCCGGACGGCGGTCCCGAGCTCCAGATCCAGCTCGCATGCTCCGATTGAGCGAGAACGGCCTCGATTACGAAAGGGGAGGTGGACGGTTCATCGTGGTCCTGGGCTACATCAGGGCAAGCTGGATTACCACGGTCAGTAGCAACAGTCCGGTTCCCACAATCAACGTGAGAATCATGAACGGGAAGGCCTTGCGCATGAAGTATCGAAAGGTTATCTGAAACCCGAACTTCTCGGAAATCCCCACGGCAATAAGATTTGCCGGTGAGCCAACCAACAGACCATTTCCCCCGAAACACGCACCAATCGACAGCGCCCACCACATTGGATTGATGAAGAATCCATCCAGGTTGAAATATGGCTCCATAGCGAAGATGATTGGAATCATAGTGGCGGTCGCGGGGATGTTGCTCAGGGTGGCAGAAGTCATCGCGGAGAACCATATGATGAACACCAATGCCACAAGTAGATTGCCTCCTGTAAGGCCGACAAGAGCATCTCCAACAATATCCATGACCCCGACTTGAACC
>JAJISH010000335.1 GCA_022848825.1 Thermoplasmatota archaeon | reverse complement strand
CGACCCAGTTCCTCCTTGATCTCATCGACCCTGTCGGGCAGTTCCAGCTTCTCGTATCTCTCCAAGGCTTGTCTCAGGTGCTCTCCAGCCCTTTCGTTGTCACCCCTTTCTCTCCATAGAAGCCCGAACTCGCATAGGGTCTCTGCTAGTTCTATCTCATGCCCAATCTCCTCGAAGATCCTTATGCTCTCCTCGAAGCTATTGGCAGACTCCTCCCATCTCTCCTTCTCACGGTGGATCTTGCCGCAGAGTCTGCTTGACACCCCGATGTTCTCCTTGTGGCCGATTTGCACCGCCAATTCGGATGCCTTCTTGCAGAATCCCATCGACTTCTCCAGGTTGCCCATTTTGAAATGAATCTCCGCGATGCCGTTGAGGGCGTAGGACAAATCTGCTGGGTCGTCAATTGACTCGTGCATCTTCAGGCATTTCTCGTAGTGTTCCAAAGCTTGGTGATACTCTCCCCTGAGTCCGAGTGTCACGCCCAGATTGCCGTGGGCACCCGCAATGGATTGTTGACTGCCGACCCTCTCGTAGATCTCTAGGCCCATCTCATTGTGGTCCAGCGCCTTGTCATAGTCTCCCATCTCACAGTATGCGCTGCCGATGTTGCTGAGCTGACCAGCAACGTCCGGTAATGCTCCCATACTCTCCGAGACCTTCATGCTCTCCGAAAACAGCTCAACTGCCTTCGCAAACTCTCCCTTGGTAGTATACACCCCGCCGAGGTTGCCGAGACCGCATGACACGAGGTTCCAATCCTCGATCTTCCTTGCCACCTCGAGAGCCTCCGTGAAGTATTCGAGGGCCTCGTCGTATCTCCCGGTATGGAAGCACACAATGCCTACGTTGTTGAGGGATCCGGCAAAGCCCTTCTTGTCACCAATCTTCCATCTGATTCCCTGGCTCTTTTCAAAGCACTCGAGGGCTCCGTCGTAGTCCGCTCTGTTCATGCGCACAAGTCCGATGACATTGAGTATGTTCGCCTCCTCCTCTGACTCCTCGCCTTCGACCCAGCGCAACGCACGGTTGCAGACTTCGATGGACTCGTCATAGTCTCCACTCCTGAGGAGGGCAGTACCGAGCAACGCTCCGACTCGCGCCTTCCTCTTCGTATCGTGTGCGAGTTCCATCGCAGCCCTGAGGCACTCAACGCTCTTGCCGTGCTCACTGGTCAGCAGGTGGATTTCTCCCACACTCTCGAGGATCTCGGCCTTCTTCTCCCTGTCAGACTCGAATTCGAGCGCTTTGGCATAGAATCTTGTCGCTTCCTCATTCGAATACTCCTTCTTCGCCCTCTCCGCCGCCTTCATGAGGTAGTACAGAGCCTTGTCCTTGTCCCTGCAGCGATTGAAGTGGAACGCCAGGTCCTCTATCACTTCTTCAGGGTCGTCCTTGTGCTGCTCCTCGATCGAGCCCGCGACTATCGAGTGGTACTCCATTCTGAGTTCCGGCGGTATCTGCTCGTACAGGACTTCCTTGATCTTGGAGTGGTCGAATCTGAACTCGCCATTCCGGGTGTGTACGAGGCTGTGCGTCTGCTCCAACGTCCTCAGGTGCTTCAGCAATGCGACCCTGTCCAGCCCGGTGGCGGAAGCGAGAACGCTCGAAGTGAACTCCTCTCCGATGACGGACGCGTAGTCGAGTATCTCCTTCAACTCTCCTCCCACCCGATTGAGTCTGCGCGTGATGAGGTCGAAGATCTTGGATGGGATGTGCATCGTCTCCGGATCCTCGGATATCCATACTCCCTCGTGACTCCTGATCAGTTCCTCCTCGGCGAGCAGCTTGATCAGCTCTATCAGGAACAGCGGGTTCCCCTCTGCCTCCTCATGGACTCTCGTCATGAACTCGTCGCTGAAGTCCGTCTCCCCGAGCATGGAGGATAGGAAGTCAGATGTGCTCTCCTGAGGCAGTCTCTCCAGCTCGATCTTCTCGTACAGGTCCTCCCGGCTCATCATCTGCATGGTCTCGACCAGAGGATGTGTCATGCCCTCCCTCGCCGCGACGTCCTCGGGTCTGTACGTGCCGATGAGAAGAAGACTGCACTTCCTCGTGTTTCTCGCCGTGTAGTGCATCAGTGCCAGGGAAGAGGGGTCTGCCCAGTGGAGGTCCTCGATGCACAGCAGGGTGGGTGTGGTCTCAGCCTGTCGAGTCAGGCCCAAAGAGACATTCTCGAACAGGAGATTCCTTCGCGCCTCCGGGTCCTGCAGTCCGAAGTAGACTCCGTCGTACTTGCCGGACGCGACGAGCGGTCGGAGCGTGTCCTCGATTCCCTGCACGCTCTCTTCGTCTCCGTCCCATTGACGCAGGATGTCTCCGTGGCTCTTCTGCACCTTCACCAGGATGTCTCTCATGTCGTTGATGAGGAATTCGTTCTCTCGTCCTGTGAGGATTATAACGAGATTCGTGTCCTTGCCGCTCTCAACGAGAATTCTGTGGTTCTCGTATCCCAGACTGTTCAGCATTCCTTCTCTTTCCTCTCCGCTCAACATCGACAGAGAATCCTTGACGAAATCTCCGACGGTTGTGAGCATGGAAGCGAACAGATCTGAATCGAGTTCTGTCTCCTTCCGCAGAACTTCCTTGACCAACAAGCCTGTATTCGTCACTAGGTAGACTGCTTCCACTCTTGGTGCTTCCTCTGCGAAAAGTGATTCCATTCCTCCTGATCTCAATGCTTCCAAGAAGGGCATGTAGGGCGTGAGGGATTCGTACAGACTGTTTCCGCTCAGTATCTGAAAACCTTTCGATTCTGCTATGTTCTTGATCTCTTCCAACAGTCTCGTCTTTCCTATTCCTGCTTCTCCTGATATGAATAGGGTGGTTCCACGTCCCTGTGAGGCATTGCTCAGGTGCTCATGAAGCTCCTTGAGTTCATTCTCCCGACCTATCATTTCGGGCTGAAAGTCGAGCTGTGCCATACACCCTCCACAGTCTCCATCAGATGTCTTCTTATATAATTTGCTCTTTCCTGACTTTCTCCAGCTCCCTCCCAAGCTTCAGCTCCTCATAGATCTCCATGGCCTTGTCGAATTGCCCCCTCCCTAGTCAGAATCGCCATTGGCCTTCCACATCAACCTGAACTTGGTAATAGCCCATCCGGGTGAAAGAATGACATTCAGCCCCCTTATCCTCGTGAATAGGTAGGAACGGTGAGTTGATGGATCCGCAGTTAACATCTGGGATTCACTTCCTCCTCCAGATTCGAAGGCCCAAAGATGCCATCGGGCCGAACCACCGCTAAACGGCTTGCAGCGGTGTACCAAAAAGAAAATGAGAGCCAGATCGACAAGCCGCCAATAACAAGATGCCAAAAAAGGATGACATAAAGCATGAGATTGAAGGTACCCAGTGGCCTGAACTCTCATTGGAGGAGGGAATTTTGGACTGTTTTCCCAAAACGTTCAAAATCTTCATTTCTCTCGTAAGACGAGCCAGGAAACTCAGTAGATTGAGGTAGATCGGCATAGGCATTTTACCCTAAAGGTCATTGAACGACGGGTCCACTATTTCTTCTGAGTATCGGTTACCGTTAGTTCTTGCCGATACCGATACTTGCTCAATGCGCTTTCCCTTTCTCACAAAAATACGGACTTCCGTTCACCCCTTTCAGATCATATATCCTGTACACGGGGCACTCCGGGCATCTGCATCCCTTCTTGTCCACCTTGGCTTCAGCGTTACCTCTGGCGCAGTACAGAAAGGGA
>JAJISH010000334.1 GCA_022848825.1 Thermoplasmatota archaeon | reverse complement strand
TACGCTAAAATCTTTTCCACATAGATTAAATACCGTGCTCGCTTGGCCAGAAATATGAAAATCAAGGAGATTTACGGCCTGGCGATCAGGATGGGCATGGAAGCGGATCCCAGGGGCAAGAGGTTCGTTCAGAGAGAGCTGAGGAAGACGAAGAAGAAGTACGAGAAGATGAACGATGAGGAGAAAGAGGACTTCGATCTTGAGAAGCTGAAGAATCCCTATTCTGATACTAGGATGCTCTACGGTGACGGCGTCAGGAAGGTCAAGAGAGTGCTGGTGGGCATCGACATGACTTCAGGCGAGGTCGTCATGGCCGATCGTCTTGAGGACAAGGGGAAGAAGATCGATCTCATCCTGGGACACCACCCGAGGGGTCGCGCTCTGGCGGAGCTCCACGACGTCATGCACCTTCAAGAGGAGTGGATGAGGAGCCTGGGCGTTCCCATAAACGTGGCGGAGGGGGTCATGCGGGAGAGGATAATGGAGGTGCAGAGGCGGGTCATGCCTGCGAATCACTCTCAGCCGGTGGATGCCAGCCGGATATTCGACATCCCGTTCATGACCGTTCACACGCCCTGCGACAACATGGGATACAAGTTCGTCCAGGGACTGATGAACAGGAAGAAGCCTGAGACCCTGGGGGATGTGATGAAGGAATTGAAGAAGGTTCCAGAGTACAAGGAGGCTGTCAAGAACGCTGCGGGCCCCAAGATAATCATCGGCGCGAAGGATGACAAGGCGGGCAGGGTCATCGTCAAGTTCACCGGAGGCACGATGCCGGGCAAGGTGGTGTACAAGGAGATGTCCCAAGCGGGCGTGGGAACCATGGTCGGGATGCACATACCCGAGGACCATCTGGAGGAAGTGAAGAAACACCACATGAAGTTCGTGGTCGCGGGGCACATGGCCTCCGACTCCATCGGGCTCAATATGCTGGTCGACAAGCTCGAGGAGAGGGGGATCGAGGTGATACCTTGCTCCGGCTTCATCAGGAACAAGAGGAAGTAGACCGCCGGGCCGCGATCGGTGAGGACGCAAGAGAAGAAGTGGTTTCTGGCAAAAGCCTTTATTAAATCGCAATGCCATTATTACTGATGATGTTCCCAGAGAGAGGGGGCAGCGTGTTCAGGGACATGAGCAAGCTCTCCTTTGAATATCTGCCAGAAAGACTCGTTCATAGAGAGAAGCAGGCGAAGCGGCTGACGGCCCTCTTCAGGCCGGTCATCGAGTCGAACGTGACGCAGAACGCCTTCCTCATGGGAAGCGTCGGGACAGGGAAGACCCACCTCACCAAGAGGTTCTGTGTAGATTTCCAGAGGTTTGCCAACTCGAAGGGGAAGAACCTCGAATACGTGATAGTGAACTGCAGGCAGAGGAACACGGACTCCGCCGTTCTCCTGAGAATCCTGACGCATTTCGATGAGCGGTTCCCGGACAGGGGGTTCAGCATAACCGAGATGCTCCAGATCCTGCGAAAGCACATCCGGAAGAGAAAGGCCCATCTCCTTGTGGTCCTCGACGAGGCGGACGTCCTCTTGAAGAAGAGCGGTTCGGATCTGATCTACAGTCTTTCGCGTTTCGATGAGGAGTCCGTGGGACAGAAATCGTCGGTCTCCATGATTCTGATCTCCCAGAAGTACGTCCTGGACATAATGGATGTCCCCTCCCTTTCGACGTTCAAGAGGACGAACATCATCGAGTTCGGGAAATATCCGGCGGACGAGCTCAGGGACATAGTAGTCGACAGGGTGGAGCTCGCCTTTCATCCCGGGATGGTTGAGGACCAGTCGGTGAGCCTAATAGCTGACATAGCGTCGGAGTGGGGGGACGCCAGGTATGCGATCGAGCTCCTCGAGAAGGCGGGGATGCTGGCGGACGAGGAGAGCTCCAAGGAGGTGACCCCGGAGAACGTGCGGGCCGCCAAGGCCGAGACGTATTCAACCATCACTGAGACCAAGATCGGCGAGCTGGACCCGCATAAGAAGCTCGTCCTGCTGGGGATAGCGAGGAGGATGAAGCGGGAGGCGTACATAACCACTGGAGAGGCCGAGGATGGATACGCGATCGCATGCGAGGAGTTCGGAGAGAGAAAGCGAGGACACACGCAGTTCTGGAAGTACCTCAAAGAACTGGATGCTCTGGGTCTCATAGACACGAGGGTGTCCAGAGAGGGGATGGTAGGGAAGACTACCATGATATCCCTTCCAGAGATCCCCGCGAAGGTCCTGGAGGAGAGGTTGGAGAGCGGGCTGAGGCTTTGAGATGAAAAGACCCTACAACATGACTGGCGGCCTGTGCTATCTGGTCAAGGAGAAGAAACCGGAAATCAGCTTCAGGATATTCAAGATGATCATGGAGGATGGCGCTCCCGGGCTTTGCGTCACCCGCCTGCATCCGGAGAGAGCGAAAAAGGATTTCGGACTCGGGGATGTCAGGATAATATGGCTGTGCCACACCCCTGGGGAGGACTACCACGACCCGACGGCGCTGGGGACGCTCCTCAAGGTGATAAGTAAGTTCATCCAAGACGAAGGTGAGTGCGTCGTTCTCTTCGATGGATTCGAGTATCTTATGATGAACAACGGTTTCCTCCAGACGCTCCTGTTCGTTGAGAACCTGAATGAGTTCGTGATGCAGAACAAGGCAATTGTGATATTGCCCGTCTGTCCAGACACCTTGGATGAGAAGGAGCTCGCGCTTCTTGAGAGAGACCTGCAGGTCATCGAGACTCCGACCGTTGAGAGGGGACTGGAAGCCACCAAGTTGATAAAACTGCTCGACAACTACTGAGCAAGCTTTATCTGGCGGGCATGAGTTGTTCCGATCGTGGATGGGAACAGACTACTGCGGTTGCTCGTCACAATGTCACTCGTCGGAGTCGTGGGGCTCTTCGCCTATTCGCTCTCACTGGAGCCAGTTGACAAGGGCATCGGGGAGATCGGTACGGATGATGTGGGCTCTCTCGTGTCCGTGAAGGGCGTGGTCGCGACGGCCTGGAAGACGTCAAGAGGGGACCTCAGTATCATCCTGACGGATGGCGTGGACTGCATCCATGTGTACATCCCTGAGAAGAGCGTGCCTGGGGACGAGCGTCTCATTCCAGGCACGGTTGTGTCGGTGAGCGGCGAGGTCCAGATCTACGCAGGAGAGCTTGAGATATTCGTGACCTCCTCCACGAGCATAAGGATAGTGAAGGAGTCGACCAGTGGTTCCATACCACCAGGCGTCCTCGCAGAGATGCCCGATGTCTTCGCAGGAGAGACCTTGCGCGTTCATGGATCGGTCCGGAACATCCACGTTCTGAGAGATGAGAACCTTCAGGCAATAGGCTCCGTATTCGACCTCAGCGCGGACGGATCGGAGATCTCCTGCATGGTCTTCGGGTGGGACTGGGAAGTGGACCCAATGGGCATCACTGAGGGCGGCACCACGGTCTTCGAGGCGACCTGGGAGTACTACGCAAGGGAAGCGATGTGGCAGCTCGTCTCGGACGAGCCAAGCTTCGGAGTCTAGTCCTCCAATTGGACCTCGATTGTGTTGTCCACGTGCTCGAGGAACTTCTCCTCCTTCCCCTTTGGTATGGACGCGCCTGCGGCGATCGAGTGGCCACCGCCGGCCCCGCCCAGGACTTCCGCCGATTCCTTGAACGCCTCTGCCAGGTTCACTCCATTTCTCACGAGGTCCTTCGTTGCCCTTCCTGAGATCCGCGTTTGCTTGGTCAGGACGGAAAGGGCCACTGTCGCGAGGCCTGGATTGAGCAAGAACCTCATGGCGACCCCGCCAATCGTTCCCGCGAAGGAGGGGTTCTCGACGTAGAAGAACTGCGTGTGGTTCCTCTCGAACGCCCCCTCGTCCTCCA
>JAJISH010000333.1 GCA_022848825.1 Thermoplasmatota archaeon | reverse complement strand
GTTCCTGATGTACACGACGGAAGCGAAGAAGCTGAGCGAGATCCCGATGAGGAATGAGACGAGGGCGGCCAGGAAGAGGAGGACGATCGATGTCCATCTGAACCCGCTGAACGGAACGGAGAACAGCAGTCCGAGCGTCGCGGGAAGCAGGAGCAGGAGCACGTAGAAGATCACGTCCCGGAGATACATCCCCAGGAACGTCTTCCTGAACGATATCGGAAGGGTCAGAGGGCTCGCGACCAGGTATTTCCGTCGGCCGTGCTGCCTCTCCACATACTCCCTCCCCATGAATCCGAAGGCCCCCACGCTCAGGCCGTAGAGGAAGACCGACACGTGGAGCAGGAGCATCACCTCGTCGAGGGCGGTGTCCGCGAGGATCCTGTCGGAGGTCAGGGCAACGCCGAAGGAGAACATGCACACGATGAAGGGAAAGGCGAGGAACATGCGGGGGTTCGTGTAGTACGTGTGCATCCTGAACTCTTCCCGCAGGAAGAGCCTGGTGAACTCCATCATCGGCTTCCACTCTTCCCGACGAGGCTGATGAAAGCGTCCTCGAGGCTTCCGAACTCGCCGACAAGCTGGTCGATGCCCTCTCGGACGACTATGCTTCCCCCGTTGATAATCGCCACGGAACTGCAGATCTTCTCGGCCATCTCCAGAAGGTGCGTGCACATGAAGATGGTCCCTCCCTTCTTCACGTAGCCGGACAGGTAGTCCTTGACCTTCCTCTGGTACAGCGGGTCCAGGTTGATCAGCGGCTCGTCGAGGAAGAGGACCCTGGGCTCGTGCATGAACGCCCCCGCGAGCATGAGTTTCTGCCTGTTCCCCTTCGACAGGTCGCGGCACACTACGCCCTCGTTCTCGGTCAGGTCGAAGAAGTCCATCCACTTCCTTATCTTGCCCTCGCTCGCCTCGATCTTTCTCACCTTGGAGACGAAGTAGAGGAACTCGTAGGCGGTCAGATAGCTCGGTGGGGACTCCACCTCGGGCACGATCCCCATGATTCTCTTGACTCCGATGGGCTCCTTCACCGGGTCCGTGCCGAGCACGCTAGCATGCCCTTCCGACGGCACGAGCTGCCCCGTCAGTATCCTCAGGAGGGTCGTCTTGCCCGCTCCGTTGGGTCCGCACAGGCCGAAAAGCTCGCCCTCGTCGACCGTGATGTTGACGTCCTTGAGGGCTGAAAAATCGCCGAACCTCTTCGATATGTTCTCTGTCTGAATGACGGACATGAGGCGGCTAGTTCTATGGTCGGCGGTTATTTAGCGTTTCTCATACGGTTATCGATTCTGAACCGGCTCAATGAAAAGGGTTAATCGTCTCCTCTGCATTTCGGCGGCAATGACTCTTCGCATGGTCACGAATTGCGGGGCGGGCTCCACCGATGACGCTCTGGGCCTCGCCGAGAGAGCCGGTGAAGCGGGCATGGCCGTCCTGGAGGGTGGCGGGGGCGCCATCGAAGCCGTCGTCGAGGCGATAATCGTGCTGGAGGACGACCCCCGCACGAACGCTGGATTGGGCTCGCGGCTCAGGCTCGACGGCTCGTTGCAGATGGACGCGTCCCTGATGGACTCCGACTTGAACTGCGGCTGCGTTGCCGGCATCGAGGACGTGAAGAACCCGATCGCCGTCGCGAGGAAGGTGATGGAGACGCCTCACATCATGCTGGCGGGCGAGGGTGCGCTCTCCTTCGCGAGAGAGCAAGGGTTCGAGTACTTCGACCCGAAGACCGAGAAGTCCGTCGAGCGGTTGGAGAAGATCAAGAAGAAGCTGGAAGAGGGCGACGTTCCCGATTGGGCGGGCAAGTGGAGGGACTATCGCGTCGGCACCGTGGGCGCGGTCGCGGTCGACGGTGAAGGGAAGATGGCGTCGGGGAACTCGACTGGTGGGACTTCCTTCATGCTTCCCGGGCGGGTCGGGGACACGCCCATCATCGGCGCCGGGATATACTGCGGAGGACACGGAGCGGTCTCCGCCACGGGCATAGGGGAGGATATCGTCCGCCAGGTCATGTCGCTCAGGGTGTTCGACAAGATGGGCGAGGGCATGTCCGCGAAGGAAGCGTGCGAGTGGGGGATGACGCTCTTCCCGCATGAGATCCCCGTCGGGGTCGTGGCCGTGTCACGGTCCGACTCGGCCGCGGTCAGCAACAGACAGATGGCATCGTGGATCGGAGAGATATAGCTCCACAACATTTTAAGCCCTGAAACGTATGAAGGGTGCAGGCCAGGAGGCGTTTGGTGGAGATGACGGAAGAGATGGAGGAAGGCACCCTCGAATCGAGGATCGAGCTCCTCCAAAGGCACGTGGAGATGCTCAAGACGATCAGGGACAACCAGCCCATCGGCATCATCAAGCTCTCCGAGATGTTCAACTACCCGCGCCACAAGGTGAGGTATTCCCTTCGCATCCTGGAAGAGGAGGGTCTGATCCTGCCCACACCCGACGGGGCCCTCATCACGGAGAAGGTCGGCGAGTATCTAGACCGCGTCAAGAAGAGCCTTGACGAGACGCTGAACATCATAGATGAACTCAGGAAATCCCTCTGACGAAAAGCTATTTTAGTTGTGCACCTTATGGGACGCTCGTTGCCGCCGTAGCTTAGTCTGGTGGAGCTCCCGGCTGTTAATAGCTGCAGCAGAAACCGGAGGGTCACCGGTTCAAATCCGGTCGGCGGCGCTTCTCATATCGTTATCAGGAACGTTGTCGTGACCGCTCCGCCGTCATCGTCACGCAGGCTGACCGTGATGACATAGGTCCCGTGACCGCTGAAGGCATGGGTGGCGACGCAGTGCGCCGTGAACGGATACGTCCCGAACCAGAAGCTCGGGTACGTGTCAGGTGCCGCCCCGTCGTTGTAGTACGGAACGGTGCTGACGGAGCCATCTCCCCAGTCCCATTCGAACATCAGGTCATCACTGCCCGGGTCCGTGCCATCCGCCAGGAACGTGATGTTGTGCCCGAGGAACAGGTCCGAGACGTTCCGGACATCCCAGAACCACGTCTCCTCGTGCCTCACGTTGAAGGTGTGGTGTATCCTTGACTCCGAGCCGTCCCCGAACTCCGCGATCAACCAGGCGGGAGTCGCTCCCCAGATCTGCCCGTTGACCGGATCGTCGGCGGGAGTGTAGTAGACCTCGGCCCTATACGCCCTGGACAGGTTGACGGAGAAGTTCTCGAACCAGGCCATCTGCTCGTTCGGGCTTCCTGGATACCTCACGAGAGTGGCGGTCCATATCTCCGCGTCGTCCTCGAAGAGGTGAATCGTGACATCGTGCCACTTCTCTCCCGCTATTCTCAGACCGAAGGATGCGTTGAAGAAGTACACGGGCTCCGCGGTCATCTGCGGGGCGACATTCTCGATCGTGACATCGACGGTGGTCGTTCCGAGCCCACCATCATCGTCGAGTACGTAGAGGTATACGGGCCCGTCGTAGTCGTCGTTGAACGTCCACTGGACGGTCGGGAGCTGTCCCGCGACCTGTGCTTGCCCCTCAACGTCTCTATCATTCGCAGGATCGCCGTCGCCGTCCGAGTCGTGGTCTGGCCTGAAGTCCCACCACCATTCCCAGGTGTCCAGCCAGCCAGGGTCTGCGAAGCTGCCGTCAAACGAGAGCGTTGTGGGCTCGAATCCGGTACCGCTGACAGAGGCCGAGACGCTCGGTGCGACGTTCAGAATCGTGACACTCACTTGGTCGGAATCCGAGTCGAGGAGATCGTCCTCGACCA
>JAJISH010000332.1 GCA_022848825.1 Thermoplasmatota archaeon | reverse complement strand
CCGGGAGCGGCAACCTCATAGTCTCCTACGACGTGGAGGGGAAGAGGGCCACCAGGGAATTCGAAACGGTCGTTCTCGCTACATGTCTGACTCCAAGAAGTGATGCACCCGAGCTCGCCAAGATACTGGGGATTGACATGGACGAATACCATTTCTTTGAACCTGTTAACAGAATTCTCAAGCCCGTTGATACCAACGTGGACGGGATATTCGTAGCGGGCTATTGCCAGTCCCCGGTAGACATCCCTGAGGCGGTTGCTCAGGGATCCGGCGCCGCAGCCAGAGCGTCAGAAACCGCCGGAGAGAAGTCCAAGACCGTCGAGCCGGCCAAGGAGGCGGTTACGTGAACGAGGAAGCCCCGACTGTGGAAACCGAAGAGGCTGAGGAAGTGGAGAAAGCTGAGGAGCAGACTGCCGACTTGCCCACGGAGAGAAGAGTGGGTGTCTTCGTATGCCACTGCGGTTCCAACATAGGAGGCGTTGTGGACGTTCCCTCCGCGGCCGAATATGCCAGGACACTGCCTGGTGTCGTCTACGCTGAGGACAACCTGTACACATGCGCCGACGACGGCCTCAAAGCCATACAGAACGGCATCAAGGAACACAACCTCAACAGGGTCGTAGTGGCCTCGTGCACCCCCAGGACGCACGCTCCGCTCTTCCAGGCCACCTGCGAGGAGGCTGGCCTTAACAAGTACCTCTTCACGTTTGTGAACATCAGAGAGCACTGCTCCTGGGTCCACATGAAGGAACCCGAGAAGGCTACGGAGAAGGCAAAGGAACTGATCAGGATGGGCGTGGCCCGAGTCAAGCTGCTGGAGCCCTTCGTGGAGCTGAGGAATCCGGTGGAACCAAAGGCGCTCGTGATAGGAGGTGGCGTATCCGGCATGAATGCCGCCTCGTCCATCGCGAATCAGGGATTCCCGGTATATCTCGTCGAGAAGGAAGATGTACTGGGCGGGTTCGTGAGACTCCTCCATAACCTATACCTGGGCGGGGGCGACACAATGGAGACGATACAGCCGTTGATAGACGACGTCATGAGCAACGAGAACATCGAGGTTCTCCTCTCCTCGGAAGTTAGTAGTGTGGATGGCTTTGTGGGCAACTTCGACGTGACAATCGATGCGAACGGTGAGGACAAGAACGTCAAGGTCGGCTCGATTGTCGTGGCCACTGGCGCGCTCGAGTATCTTCCAGACGGGTTGTACGGTTACGGGATGCTAGACAATGTTGTCACCCTCACCGAATTCGAGATAATGTGCCGAGTGAAGAAGCTCCCATCGAAGGTCCGATCAATCGCTTTCATACAATGCGTTGGCAGCCGAGGCCAGAAGGTCAGTTACTGCTCGCGGATTTGCTGCAATGTCGCGACGAAGAACGCCCTGAACATCGTGGAGAACTACAACGAGATGCTCGGCCAGCTCGACGATATTGAGAGCGTCCCGGTTGACCTGCACGCACCCGAGGAGGTCATGCAGAGACGACGGCGGAGACGACGAAGACCTGCCGGAGCTCCTCCTTCCGTCGAGGAGAGAAGGATAGCCCATCAGGTTGAGGTGTACGTCTTCAACAGAACGATGACGACCTACGGTGTAGAGCACGAGCTGTACTACAACAGGGCAAGGGAAAGTGGGGTCAGGTTCATACGCTACAAGAACGAGAGGCCCCCGAATGTCACGAAAGAAGGGGACCAGCTCATAGTCACATACTACCACGAGACCCTGAAGGTGGAGAGGAGGCTGGCCGTGGACATGGTGGTTCTTTCGACACCACTCGTTCCCCAAGAAGATGCGAAGAGCGTATCGCAGATGCTCAAGGTTCCGCTTGGCCCGGAGGGTTTCTTCTTGGAGGCTCATGTGAAACTCAGGCCCGTAGACTTCGCAACGGATGGCATATTCGTCTGCGGTACGGCGAAGGGACCAGCGGATATCACGGAGAGCATCCTCCAAGGTCTAGCTACTGCGTCCCGAGCC
>JAJISH010000331.1 GCA_022848825.1 Thermoplasmatota archaeon | reverse complement strand
ATCTGCAAGGAGAACGATATCGGAGACTTCGACATCGCCTTCGCGTATGAAGCCATGGCGAGAGCCAATGCCGTTGCTGGTGAGCAGGCCGAGGCCGAGAAGTACATCCAGTTGGGGAAGGAGGCGGGAGAGCAGATCGCCGAGAAGGGGAACAAGGACTACTTCCTCAGCGAACTGAAGACGATCCCTGGCTATCAGGAATGACGCTCGTCATGGAATCATCGGCAAGGGATGCACTACCTGGGCAACTCGAATAGCTGTATCCAGTTGCCATCAGGATCCTCGATGTATGCCCAGTTTGCGTCCGGCTCCTCGGCCACGTCCGAGACCGGCTCATGACCCCTCTTCTTGAGGTACTTGAGCGCCTTGTCCAGATTACGGACTTCGAAAGTGAGATAGTCCAGCTCGTCTCCCTTCTTGAACGGCCCGGCCACCGGGCTTCTGTCCGAATACCAATTGAGCGTCAGGACATGCCCGGTGCTTTCGCTCTGCAGGCCAGCGGTCTCGCCCTTGGTGAACGGAATCTCCGAGCGGCCCAAGAACTTCATGCCTAGGACCTCCGTGTAGAAACGGATCGAACGGTCGAGGTCCTGAACGCGAATCCCAGTGAACGAGAACATGAACTTCATGGCCGACCGAATGGCTGTCGATGATTAAGTCTTAACGATGGAACGGGAACCAAGTCCCGCCTCGCGAGTGGCGATAATCGTCATTCCCATGCTTCAATCGGCCGTCCTTCTCAAATAACCTTTTAATAACGTCAGGGATTCACACACGGGGGTAGGACATGGAAGAAGTTGTACTGGCAAGTGCAGTTCGGACAGCCGTCGGCAAGTTCGGCGGGACGCTGAAGGACATCAATGCGCCACAGCTTGGCGGGTATGCAATCGCAGAGTCCATCAGGCGGGCAGGAATCGAGGGCAAGGACATCCAGGAAGTGATAATGGGCAACGTGGTCTCCGCGGGTCTAGGTCAGAATCCAGCAAGGAGGGCTATGATATTCGCGGGCCTTCCGTACGAGGTTGGCGCCTTCACGATCAACAAGGTCTGCGGTTCGGGACTCAAGGCGGTGATGATCGCGGCGGATGCGATCAAGTCGGGGAGCTACGGCATCATCGTGGCCGGCGGAATGGAGAACATGAATCAATGCCCGTATCTTCTGACGAAAGCGAGGTACGGTTATCGCCTTTTCCACGGAGAGCTCGTCGACGCGATGGTCCACGACGGACTCTGGGACATCCACAACGACTTCCACATGGGATTGACAGGCGAGATAGTGGCTGAGAGGTTCAACGTCACCCGCGAAGAGATGGACGCGCTCGCATGTGAGAGCCACTTGAAGGCCGCCAAGGCAACCGAGGAGGGCAGATTCAAGGACGAGATTCTCCCACTTGAGATCCCTCAGAGGAAGGGGGATCCGATCATGTTCGATAAGGACGAGGGCGTTCGTCCCGATACAACACGTGAGAGGCTCGCCAAGCTCAAGCCAGCGTTCAAGAAAGATGGGATGGTTACGGCAGGAAACGCATCACAGATCAGCGACGGCGCATCGGCCCTCGTTGTCATGGCGAAGAGCGAGGCCGAGAAGAGAGGCGTCGAGCCTCTCGCGAGAGTTGTCGCGTACAACACGAGCGGCGTGGAACCTGAGCATGTCATGTCCGCACCGATTCCCTCTGTGAAGGCACTGCTCAAGGACAATGGCTTTACAATTGATGACATCGACATCTTCGAGCACAATGAGGCGTTCGCGTCCGCGAGCGTGGCCGTGAGGAGAGAGATAGGAGTTCCCGAAGAGAAGTTCAATGTCAATGGCGGTGCTGTCGCTCTCGGACATCCGATCGGGTGCAGTGGTGCGCGGGTCCTCACGACACTTCTCTACGCGATGAAGGACAGAAAGGCGGGAAGGGGACTGGCCACTCTGTGCCTCGGAGGCGGGAACGCGGTCAGCATGATAGTGGAGATGTGATCATGGAAATCAAGCGGATCGGCGTCCTCGGTGCCGGCACCATGGGAAACGGAATCGCCCAAGTCGCCGCGCAGAGCGGCCACGAAGTTGTCATGCGGGACATCGAGCAGAGATTCATCGACGGTGGAATGGAGAGCATCAAGAAGAACCTCTCGAGGGGTGTGAAGAAGGGCAGAATCACCGAAGAGCAGATGGAGACAACTCTGTCCAGAATCAAGCCGACGTTGGATATGGGGGACCTGAGCGGGTCGGACCTGGTCATCGAGGCGGTCATCGAAGACGCGGAACTGAAGAAGAGCGCGTTCAGGGAGATCGATGAGCTCTGTGGGGACCACGTCATCATCGCAACGAACACCTCGAGCATATCGATCACCGACCTAGCATCGGCGATGGAGAGGCCTGAGAAGTTCATCGGAATGCACTTCATGAACCCTGTGCCTCTGATGAAGCTGGTCGAAGTGATTCGCGGGTTGCAGACCAGCAATGAGACAACGAGTGTGATACTGGCCCTTGCGGAGAAGATGGGAAAGACGCCCGTGGAAGTGAACGATTACCCCGGTTTCATCGCGAACAGGCTGCTCATGCCGATGATAAACGAGGCCGCCTTCTGCTTGATGGAGGGAGTGGCGGCGAGGGAGAGCATAGACACGGTGATGAAGCTGGGCATGAATCACCCAATGGGGCCGCTCGAACTCGCTGATTTGATCGGCTTGGACGTGTGTCTCTTCATAATGGAAGTCCTGTACAACGACTTCAACGACTCGAAGTACAGGCCCTGCCCCCTCCTGAAGAAGATGGTGAACGCAGGCTACCTGGGAAGGAAGACAGGCAAAGGTTTCTACGACTACAGCAGGTAAACTCAACAGA
>JAJISH010000330.1 GCA_022848825.1 Thermoplasmatota archaeon | reverse complement strand
CCTCCATGTCCATTATCAGGACCTCGTCCCTGTCCAGAACGAGGTGCCTCAGGAGCCGCTTCAGCAACGCGTTCTCGGGGCAGAAGCATCCGCTCCCGCCCAGTTCGATGGTGCCCAGGACGATTAGCCTCACTCCGTCCTTCGCGACCGTGCCGTACGTGTCAACGAGGTCGTCCACCTTCGGGTTGAGCTTGAACATCTGTCCGTAAGAGGATCCTGGTCTCACGCCCGTCCTCTCCTCTATTAGGTCCAGCATGCGGGACAGCGGGACCAGGTTCTTCCTCTCCTCCTCCGGTATCCCCACGGCGGATGCGAGGCTGGGAGACGGGTCAATGTCGACCGCCAGCACCTTCTTCCCACGCCTGGCTAGAAGTCTCGCCAAGGTTCCTGCCAGCGTGGTCTTGCCCACGCCGCCTTTCCCTGCGATTCCTATCCTCTGGGTCATCGGAGACCTACTTGGAAGAGATGATGAACCTGTGGTTCACCAGGTCCACTCTCTTCACAGTCCCTTGGACGGTCTTCATCTCGCCCATGATGTCTATGCAGGTTATCGTCTTGCCGTTCACCTCGACCTTGGCGACATCCTTCATGAGCTCGGTCTCTTCTCCATCCATCTCAATGTAAACAGTGGATTCGCACATGTTCTCACTGGCTCGGAGAAAGTAAGGTCGGTATTTAACGTTTTTTCGGCGGCTCGGGCTACTTGCGGGTGTACCTTCCCATGATGACGGCTTCGCCGATCTTGTGCTCCTCCACTTCGCGGTAGAAGCCCCTCTTCTCGGTCGCCAGGATCTTCTCGACGTTGAGCGCGTAGAGCTTGAAGTAGTACCTGTGAGTCCCGCTCGGCGGGCAGGGTCCTCCATAGTCCTCCCTCCCGAAGTCGTTCGTGACCTGGCGGGAGCCCGCGGGCCTCGAGTTCTGAAGCATCTCTCTTGTGTCGGGCGGAATGTCACCCAAAAGCCAGTGCACCCACGTCCCCATGGGAGCATCCGGGTCGTCCATGATGAGCGCCAAGCTCTTCGTTCCCTCCGGGACCTCCTCCCAGACGAGATGGGGCGATATGTCCTCCTCGTCGCAAGTGAAACCAGAGGGGATGTCCCCACCCTCCTCGAAGTCGTTGCTCTTCATTCGCATGACCTCGCCATCTGAGTCTACGTTAATGATTCTTTCTCTGAATCCACCTATTTCGTGGCCTTGTGAATCCCAACCATCCCGAGGAGGAGGGGTTCAAATGCGACCTCGCTGAAGCCCGCCCCGCGCAGGATGGTGGCAACTTCCTCTGAGCCGGGGAAATTCGTCGCGGATCTGCTGAGATACGTGTACGCGCCCTTGCTCCCCGATGCCGCCCCGCCAACGAAGGGCACTATCGTCCTCAGATACGCGTGGTAGATCTTCCTGAGGATGTCCGATTCGGGTTGGCTTGTCTCCACGATGACGAAGTGCCCGCCGGGCCTCAGTATTCTCAGGACCTCGGCCAGGTACATGCCAATGGCGGGGTTCTTGTAGAGCAGGTTCCTGAACGAGAAGGCGATTGCCACGCAGTCGAACGATTCGCCCGTGAACGGCAGATGGCCCGCGTCCGCAAGGACCAGCGGTTTCGATCGGCCCGCTGCCGCGCTGGCTTTGCCTATCATCGCCTCTGTGAAGTCCAAGCCGAGCACTCTCGATCCATTGTGGGTCCGCCTCATGATCGTGAAGAGGAGGTCGCCCGTCCCGCAACACAGATCCAGAATCGCCTCGGGGCAAGCCTCAAGGCACGATGTCGTGGCCTTTGATCTCCACCGACGGTCCAGTCCGAAGGTCAGGAGACGGTTCAGCAGGTCGTACTCGTCTGACACGCCTTGGAACATCTTCCTGAGAGCTGCAGGTCGATGACC
>JAJISH010000033.1 GCA_022848825.1 Thermoplasmatota archaeon | reverse complement strand
TCTTCTGCATACCATAGTTGCGCTCGTCCGGCACCGAGACAGGGCAGACCTCCGTGCACTCACCGCAATAGGTGCACTTCTCCCTGTCCACGTATATCGGTTTCGTGCGGATGGTCGCCTTGAAGTTGCCCACATAGCCGTCGATGCTCTCCACCTCGGAGTTCAGGTGCAGCGTTATTCGCGGGTTGTCGAGCACCTCCTCGAACTCGGGCACGAGCAGGCAGTGCGGGCAGTCGCCCACGCAGGTCTCCTCGCACTTCCGCAGCGGGAACATCTTGCTGAACCAGGCGGCCTTCCCGCCCATGAACGGCTCCCGCTCGACGAGGTGGACGTCGTATCCCCTGTCCGCGATGTCCGTCGCGGCGCGCATCCCCGACACGCCCGCTCCGATCACCAGGGCCGTGTTGGTCACGCCGACCTCCCTGCTGTCGAGCGGTTCCAGCAGCGCAGCGCGGGCCACGGACAGCTCCACGAGCCTCTTCGCCTTCTCCGTCCCCGCCTCCTTGTCCTTGTGGATCCAGGAGCAGTGCTCGCGGATGTTCGCCATCTCGAATAGGAAGGGGTTCAGGCCCGCGTCGGCTACCGTCGCCCGGAAGGTGGGCTCGTGCATGCGCGGGGAGCAGGAGGCAACGACCACGCGATTGAGATTGTGGTCCCTGATTCCGTTCTTGATCTGCAGCTGCCCGGGCTCCGAGCACGTGTACATGTTGTGCTCCACGTAGACGACGTGGGGCAGCTTCTTCGCGTGCTCCGCCACCGCCTCGCAGTCGACCGTCGCGCCTATGTTCAGGCCGCAGTGGCAGACGAAGACCCCGATCCTGACCTTTTCGCTCATCCTGCCTCCTCCAGCGATTGCGCGAGGAAGGTGAAGAGGTCCGTCACCTCCACGTCGACTTCGGTCTCGTTGTCCATGGCGCACCGGAAGTGTATGAGGCACTTCGGGCAGCCCGTCACCATCGCGTCTGCGATCCTCGCAGCCTCCACCAACCGCTCGACCTGCATCCTCTTCGAGTTCTGGTCGCAGTTCATCCAGCAGGATGTCCCGCAGCAGGCGGCCATGCGCCTGTTGTCCTCGAACTCGACGAGCTCCACGCCCGGGATGGAATGCAGCAACTCCCTCGGCGGCTCGTAGATGCCCTGGTACCTGCCCAGCCTGCAGGAGTCCTGGAACGTGACCTTCCCTGGCGTCTTCTTGAACTTCAGCTTCTCGGCGTTCTCGCTCAGGAATGCGGACAGGTGCACCAGCTCCACGTCCCCGAGGTCGTAGTCCTCCTTCAGCGTGTGGTAGCACTCCGGGCAAGTGAAGATTATGCGCTTGACCTTGGACTTGTTGATCGTCTCAGTGTTCAGGGCGCGAAGCCTCTCGAAGGCCTCCTTCTCCCCCGTCCAGAGGAGGTCGTGCCCGCAGCAGACCTCGTCCTCCAGCACGCGGGGCTTGACGCCCACGTGGTTCAGCAACCTGATCGCGCTCTTCGCGGACTCGATGTGGCTGCCCAGGTCCTTGAAGTAGAGATCGTAATAGGGCGCGCAGCCCACGAATAGAAGGGTATCGCTCTTGTCGTCCGTCTCGACCGTGTCGTCGAGCCACTCCAGCCTCTTCTGCTTCATCTTCCCGCCCGACATGAGCCGCATGACCGACTTGAGCACGTCCGAGTGCGTGCACTCGCCGTCGCAACCCTCGTCCACGAGCTTCTCCCTGATCTCCCGCACGAATACGGGGTAGTGGACGTCGGAGGGGCAGTAGCCGGTGCACAGGTTGCACGTCAGGCACTCCCACATGTCATCGGCTTCGATCGCTTCCTCGCCGTGCGCGAGTATCCGCTCGACTATCCTTCGCGGAGAGTAGACATTATCGCCG
>JAJISH010000329.1 GCA_022848825.1 Thermoplasmatota archaeon | reverse complement strand
AACCCGATAAGGGAGACCCTCGTGGCCGGCAACGTCTTCGAGCTCCTCAACGAGATCAGCGGCATATCGAAGGAGACGGAGAGGATAATGAGCTTCATCGCCCCTTGGGTGAGGCTGGAGAACGTCTCCGTCACGAGCGTTTAAGAGCGAAAAATGGGCCCGGCCGGATTTGAACCGACGACCCCCTGGTTATGAGCCAGGTGCTCCACCAGACTAAGCTACGGGCCCTCGTCGCGAGGATATGCTTTTCCATATTTAAGACTGTAGCAATGGTATCGGAGTTGGTATGTGGTATCCGAATTGGTGGTTTCCCGATGAGCCTTATATATGCTGCTCACAATGGACTTATTGAGCCGTAACAGACAGTGTTGATTCTCTCCCGAGATAACGCTGGCCTGGAGGGGGGTGACAAGCGCTCCATCACGGATGCTGGATGCCGGACGAGAGTTCTATGAACGCGACGGCTCCTCCCTCCTTTTTCTGCTCATCATTAAATATCCAGGAACCCATTTAGAAAGCGGGGGATAAGAATGAGGGGCCTCTGTTCCGCATTGATGTGTGTCATGCTGATTTCATCGATTAGTCCGCTGTATGTGCCCGCGGGAGAGGAGATCATGAGCCAAGCGACGGGGACGGAGTTCCTCACGTTCTGGTCCGGCGATCTCATCATTATGGCGCAGGAGCCTGACACGAGGGTCCACTTGTACGACCTCGACACTGGAGGACTGCTCAGCACGACCGACTCGCGGCTCTCGAGCCCGCCGATAGCGAACCCTTTCATCCTGGGCAACTCCGGCGACTCTTGGGAGGAGAAGGGCGGAGTGGGCAACCTCAACCAGGAGATCAGGCTGAAGGTCGTCACATCCGATGCGGCAGGCGGGACCGCTGCAAAGCCCGTGACCATCTGGACGGGATACCTCAATCCTGGAAGCGCCAATCCGTGGATGTCCTACGTCCCCGCCTACGGAGAGACTGGCAGGAGCGGCACGGAGCTCGGCTACGAGTTCCTCGGCTTCGTGGACGAGGAGATGTACATCTTCGCCCTCAAGGATCCGGGCACGCCCACCAGTATCACAGTGGACGACATGGTGACGAACAAGGACGCGGACACGGATGACGACTACACGCTGACGTCAGCCTCCCCCAAGCTCGACTACTCGGACTCCGAGATAGAGATATACTACATCACAGGATTCGAGGAGGACACGGTTCACGTGACAAGCAACGTCCTCTCTTCCGTTCTCGTGGGAAAGCGCTCCAGGAACACTGCGCCACCCCCCAATACCCCCATAAACGATTGGTCGGCGACACCGCCCTCCTACGCAGCAGGTGACGAGGGCGTCGAGAGAGGGACTCTCTTCTACACGTACGTGAGGAGCTACCTCACCGTCTTCCCGCTGGAGGACGACACGCATGTCTCCATCGTCGACCTCAGCGACGGAGATGATTCATTCAATGTGACTCTGGATGGCGATGACTCTGACGGCACATATGAGTTCTACACGGCCACGAAGCAGAGCTTCAGCAGTGGCCAGATGATTGCACGGGCCTCCGGACCGGCGGTCAACATCATCAGCCCGGGAAACGAGTTCGATCTCGACTATGTCAAGGTGAGCTCCGACAAGCCCGTACTCGTCTACAACGGACCAGCGGCAAGCAACGTCCTCGACTACGCCGATGTCGCCTACTCGATTCCAACGGGTCCGTCGAGCCAGGAGCTGTACTGCTTCGCACAGAACTCCGGGAACTCGAACGACCTTCAGATCTTCGCATACAATCAGTCGACGAATGTTGTGATCACGTCACTGACATATACCGAGAACTTCAGGGCGCCCGTCCACCACGATTTCACGATCGGTCCCGCCGGAACGCCTTGGACGAAGGGCACCGATGGATTCGGGTACTGGTGGGGGAGCGATGTCTGGAGCGGAGAGATCCTCCATATGACCTCCGACCAGCCCATAACGGTCATAAACGGGGACTATGACGAACCGCAGACCTTCGGCGCCTTCCTTCCGTACACATTCATCGGACCGCAGCCCCCGGTGGCGGACGCCGGAGAGGACCAGGCCGTGGACGAGGGAGATACAGTCGCTCTCGATGGCTCGGGCTCGTTCGACCCAGACGCTGAAGAGGACGGGGTGTCCGAGGTCCTTCACGTTTCGATCTTCATGCAAGACGAGGTCCAGAAGATCGTGGACAGCGTCGATCCGGGGGACCTCTTCGATATCACGCAAGTCAGCCTGCACGAGTTCAACACCGGTACGCCAGTCGACCTGAGCGACTACGACGCGATCGTCTTCGGAATAAACGACTGCTACGAGCAACCCGACGAGGGCGTGGAGCGGATAGCAGAGCTCAAGATGTTCGTCGAAGGCGGCGGTGGTGTCGTCTGGACGCACGACGCTCTGGAGTACAAGTTCGACTACGGTCCCCTTGCTGAGGTCCCTGCGGGAGTTGATGATGTCGGTGCCGCTTGGAGCAGCGGGAACACGGTCCTCTTTCCTGGGGACCATGACGTGATGCACTCTCCCTTTGAGGTGGGTATGCCCGGGACCATCATTCCCGTGCAGGACACGCACACAGTAGGAGGCGAGGTCACGACTGCCACCGCGGTGGCGATCTTTGCCGGCTCTCCGCCCGCGAACAACAACTTCTACCTAACCGTTCACGAATACGGCGAGGGCAGGGTCTCCGTGAGCGAGATCGGACACGTTGTCATGGGGTGCGACGGCACGGGTTTCACGCTCCCGCCTGAGGAAGAGTCCAGGCTCTTCGTGAACACGCTCAATTGGACGAGCAGGCCCGGAGGACCTGACCTCCAGTATGAATGGGACCTTGATGATGGAGTCGACTCGGACGGAGATGGTGATTACACGAACGATGCCGACGCGACAGGCGTGATCGTCAACCACACGTACGGCGACAACGGCATCTACAACGCCACGCTGACGGTGACCGATGCACAGGGACTCCTTGACAGTGACACTATTCAGATAACCGTGCTGAACGTACTGCCGGATGGACAGATGGGTGCGCCCTTCTCGGGCGACGAAGGCTCCGAGATACTGTTCGAGGTATCCGTGTCCGATCCGGGAAGCGATGACATCACCGTCCTGTGGTCGTGGGGAGACGGGATGAGCGATGCAGAGACGCACTACAGCGACGGTTTGGCACCGGACCCTTATCCGAGTCCTGAAGTGAACCCGGTGAGCCTCGACTTGGCACAGACGCACTCGTACGGTCACGCTGGAGCCTACGATGTCATAGTTACACTGACGGACGATGACGGTGGCGAGACGGTCGTCTCGGCTCAAGCGAGCATCTCCAACCTGCCGCCCGAGGTGGTGATTAGCGTCGTCGCCCCCAATCCCGCGAACGAGGGCAGCTTCGTGAACTTCGATGGCTACTTCGATGACCCGAGCTGGCTCGACAGCCATACCGCGACTTGGGACTTCGGCGACGCCTCGTCGACATCTGGGAGCTTCGCTCCGGGAATCGGATCCTCACACCATGAGATGGACGCCGTCCAGCACGCCTACGGGGACAACGGCGTCTATTCCGTCGTATTGATGGTCGAGGA
>JAJISH010000328.1 GCA_022848825.1 Thermoplasmatota archaeon | reverse complement strand
CGATCAGGTCCGCGTTCGTGACGAGCTCTATGTTCGGATGCCTCCCCGCCTCAACGAGCTTGGGAGAGAGTATGCACATGGAGCAGTCGTTCGTCGGGAAGGTCTTGTCCAGCTGTGCCATGCGACCCCCGATGAAGGGAGAGTTCTCCAGGATGACTGCTTTCACACCGGTTTCCGCGACGTCGAGGGCAGACTGAATTCCCGCTATTCCTCCACCAATGACCAGAACTCCACGACTCAGGCAGTTCCCTCCGTCAGCTTCCAGGGACCGCGTAATGGGTGTTCCCTGAACAATTCTCCATAAGATAACGCAGTTAAAAAGTCTTTCGTGGACCAACTCAGTTCCGAAGTGCTCGGGTCACTATCTGGCAGGAGCCGGACACTCATGTTCGCTCGGCAGTCTCCTCCCTTTTCTTGATGTACTCCATGCTCAGGAGGAAACCAACGAACAACAGCAAGGCGCCAATGACGTCGAAGGCGTAGAACAAAGTGTACATGCCGACTCTTGACAGGGCGCCTCCGAAGAACGGAAAGAGTCCACCCAGGGCTATGATCAGATTGTACTTCCTCGTTCGGTCCAACCAGAAACTGTAGACCGCTGCGCCGATGAGGGACAATCCTCCCGGTACGGTCAAAAGCGGGGAAATCATCCGAACATACTGAGGCATGGCCCCGCCCGCGATTGTTTCGAACCCTTCGAAGTTCTCGGAAGCCAGCATTCCCTCGTCAACCGTTGCGGTGAGTCCCGCCGCAATCATGGCGGAGGATGTGATGACGACATAGAACAGGAAGTATTTCCCCCAGGGTTTGTGAGTGAGCAGGTAGAGAGATCCCACTCCAAAGAGGCCGACGAGAGGTGCGCTGATGACGTAGAACAACTTGTACATCCATACATCACCACCAACCAACTCGGGGGACGACAGGAATTCCAGGAGAAAGGCGATGAAGTACAACGCAACTGCGACGGTCCATATGAGCTGGTGTGTCTTCCTTCTCCTCAGATACTGCATCAGCAGGAGGACAAAGAATATCGCTGCTATGATGCTCCCGGCCAACAAGAAATAGTTCGTCGTACGATCGCCTCGCAAGCAGCCGATCGGAAAGAGGCGTCCGGATGGGTCTCCTTTCTCAAGCAGCTACTCTGAGTTACTCCGTATAACGGTGTGATATAATATGCTTGCGTTGGCAACTCATTCCCTTCTCACCAGTCCGAGCACGAGAGCGAAGCCGATGACACCCGCAAGGCCCGTCATCCAAATCGCCGCCTCAAAACTGTATGCAGAGGCCAAGAACCCAGCCAAGGGCGCGCCCACGGCGACTCCTGCAACGAGGAGCGCGTAGAAAACGCCCGATGATAGACCACGCTCGTCCGCGGAAGAACTGCGCACGACCATCGTGGAAGACGAGGGGAAGACAAGACCATGACCTATGCCAAAGAGAGCCATGACTGGCAACAATGAGAGAAACGTATCGAAAAAGGGAAGGAGGAGCAGAGAGAGGGCAATCGTCAGCAGCCCTGCCATCACTGGGATCTTGGGCCCCAACTTGTCGGAGATCCATCCGCTGGGATAGTGAATGATCATGGACAACAGTGCGAAGGTCGTGAAGGCCATGGCCACATGAAACTCGTTCATTCCAAAGCCCTTCATATAAAGCGGCACAAGGACGGTGAATGCTCCCATTGCGAAGTATAGGCAGAAAATGGCCGAGTAGGAGGCCTGCGCCAGCTTCTTTCTCAAAATGTCCAGGAGTTTGCGGATATCCTCAATGAGGGTCGTCTTCACGCGGCCAACGTCCTCGGGTTCCTTGATTGTGGCGGCGAAAGCCACCGCGATGACAAGGCTCCCGGACAACACGTAGAACAGGGCGTTGTAGCCGAATCTGCTCACTAGCATTCCGCTGAGCATGAATCCAACGACCACCGAGGACGCCAAGGCGATGCCGTAGAGCGCCATCATTCTACCCTTCCGGCCCTCAGGAGCCATTCCCGCCGCGATGGCCATGGTTGATGGTCCCACGAATCCCCCGCCAATGCCGTGCAAGCATCTCACAAGAAGCAGGTGGATGGGGTTGCCCGTCAGAGAGTACAAGAAGACGCTGAAGGCGTCCCATGAGAGGCCCATTATGAGCGGATTCTTGCGCCCGATCTTGTCCGCCAGGCGACCGAATACTATGTTCGAAGGGATGTGCACTATCGAGTACATGGCGACTATCAGGCCTACCATCTCAATGCCCGCACCCATCGAGAAGGCGTAGAGGGCTATGACAGGTACGAGGGCGTTGCTGTCCATGGTCCCGATGAAAGCAGCCGTGAGAAGGCTGAAGGACTGTCTCCTCGCCATCGTCCTTGATGAAAGGAACGCTGGAGATAAGGCTTGCTATCGCCTCAGGGACCGCTGTAGTGGAAGGAGACGCTGTCCAGCCCCTCATCCTCGTACTGAAGCAAGACCTCGTAGTCCCCCTCTTCCTCGGGCATGGCATAGAGTACGTCACCTTC
>JAJISH010000327.1 GCA_022848825.1 Thermoplasmatota archaeon | reverse complement strand
AAACTGCTTCGTGGTTTCTATGGTTTGAGCATCAAGTGTGTATGGCAGACAAGTGTGTTCTGCACTCACAGGGTCACTATGAGGCTTGTTCAGCGCTAGGCGAAATGCTCCAAGAGATCCTAGGAGTACCTATTTCCGTTTCCGCTTTCTAAGGGTGTGAGTAAGTAGGTCACGCAAAACCCTGAGTTGTTCGATGTCAATAAGTATCTGGACATCGGACACATGGACCGTCTTTCCGTCTGGAAGACCAATGTTCTCATTCCCGAAGTCGATTCTCACGAGGTCCTTGGTTCGATTTATGCCGAAAACAGTTGCATAGTGTTTCGTGAAGCCTGGTGACCTCGTCCACGCCTCTCCCTTTCTAATCTCTGTCTTCTTAGTCATGATAAGCCTCCGCATAGACCTCATTTTCCCTGCGTTTCCGAATGTAGAGAACTTCCCTCTTCTCTGCGACCAGTCCCGGGGAAAGGGCTGTGAATTCCGGACTCGTTGGAAGGATCCTAAGAGGGACAACCTCCTCTCCAATCAACTCCCCCCGGGTGTAAGTTTCGAGGACTTCTGGCTCCTCTATTCCAAGTTCTCTCTCCATGATGGTGGAGATCAGAACATTGTCGAATTGGCACATGGCCTGAACCAGTTTGGAGTCCTTGTTGAGTCTGTATTGTTTTATGTTGCCTACCTGCCGAACCTTGTTGAGGATTTCCCACTTCAAGAACCTCTTGACAATGTCATTGCATGTTCTTCTTGAAGGGACTTCACCGCTCCTCGCCAGTTCGGAGATACTGAAACTGAAATTGGGACAGGAGAGGAGATACTCGAGTAGTCTCACCTCAGAAGACGAGCCAAGTATACCCTCAAAGGGTTTCTCGGAATCCTTGATTGCCCCCGTACAATCACCATCTCCGTCCATTCGCGATCGTGCATGACACCCTGTCATACCAAAATCGAGAACGATAGGACGTGTCTGACGAATAATCGCCAGGACACTATAAGTACTTTGTGCAATAAATCTCACACCACTGTTTCATATCCTGCCATGTTCTCTCAATATCCGCTTTGTCTCTCCTGGGTCGATCCAGAATGTTCTTCTTGACTTCTTCTTCGGCTTTTCCCCAAGAAGACCTCTGTTCTTCAGGCTCTGGATGACCCTCTTCAGATTCTTGATCTTGCGACCCACGTCTCTCGTGATTAGTTCAATCGGCTGGGTTCTACTCGGAGTGATTCGTTTCTTGCGAAGCATATAGTGCAGGAAATCGAGTTCGCCGTCTGAGAGATCTGAGCGGTTGCTGGAATTCCGCCCGCCTTCATCGCTTATCTCCTTCGGGGGGACCTTCTTCGTCAGCGCTTCCTCCTAGCCAACTTCCGGGCTGCCGTCGTAGAAGTCATCTCCCCCCAGTTGACCCGAAAGTCTTTTGATATATCGGTGAATCGGTATTTAATCCTTCTTTGGGGAGGATTTGTGCACTCGGCTGCCTGGCTCACATCGCACAAAGTCGCGGAAGCCTTGCACATCTATATCGGGAGATGCAGATATAAACCTTTGCACATCATTTCTACTACTACTATTACTATTTGTATACCCCTATGCCCTTATGGGTATATATCTATCTATATATCTATGTATATACGTAGCAAAAAGATGTCTCCGCTGCCACAACTAGGCACAGGCAGTGTTGATGTTTCCGCATTTGTGTGTGCGCGACGAGTTCTTCGAAAGAAGGCCGGTCTAGATGATCTCGTCCATTTCCTTCTCTAGCATGAGCAGGTCATTCTTCTCCATGACCGCTGGTGGTAAGGTGACCAGGAGTATCGAGTAGTGAACGCTCACGTAATCCCTGAGGATCTGCACCAGCCTCAGGACCGACTTGAAGCCGTTGTTCGTGATCAGGTAATCGATCCCGTCGAGCAGGACGACCGATGGTGCGATCAGGATGTACTTCTCGATAATGAGGGACAGCTTCTCGAGGTCGCGCGGTCGGATGCACTCCTCCGTCGCGGTCGATGAGAGCCAGATGACCGGGATGTCCATATCGCCGAACCTCCTCTTCACTATGTCCGGGAAGACCCTTGTGATGCAGATGCCCCTCGTGCCCTCGCGGACAGAGTCCATCATCAGATCGAAGGGCAGGTCCTTCAAGTCGCTCTTGATCATGTAGGTGTAGCTGAACCTGAGCGTGGGCAGCCCCTTGCGCGTCTTGATCTTCCCGCTCCTCGGTGCCTCTCTCATCACCTTCTTCGTGGACGGTATGGGCATGCCGCATCTCCCGCACTCGTGCGCACCCACCAGTACGAGGCACTCGCAAAGCGGGCAGAATCGGCTCTCTTCTTCGAATACAGGCTCTCTCGGTATCGTCATGATGACTCTGCCTCTTCCAGTGGAGACACATCTGGAAGTACGTATAGCGTCATCACTTTCTACCTGGCTTGCGATAATAAATGTATTGCTCTGGATATTCGAATTGAGAATCAGAGGTCATCGGGTGGAATCTCCGCGGCAGACCAAACAATATATACGAACAAGTATTCTCGACGAGCAATAGTGAAGGTGAGCTTGGATGGACCTTACTTTTGTCATTCCGATTGCAGGGTTGGCGGCACTGGCTTTCGCGGGCTATCTTGCCTGGGACGTGCTCAGGCAGGACAGAGGGACAAGCGAGATGAAGAGCATCGCGGACGCCATCATGGAGGGTGCGAAGGCCTTTCTGAAGAGGCAGTACAGGACGATCGCCATTTTGGCGGTGATTTTCGCCGCGATATTCGCCATCGCCATCACGGCAAACGACCTGTTGGCGGGGAAGCCTGTGGAGGAGAGCGTTCGATCAGGCCTGATGACGGCGGGAGCCTTCGGCCTCGGCGCACTGTTCTCCGCCCTCTCGGGGTACATCGGGATGCATATCGCCATAAGAACGAACTCGAGGACCGCGAACTGTGCCAGGACGTCGCTCGCCGGAGCTGTCCGCACGGCCATGCGAGGTGGCGCCGTCTCCGGACTCACCATAGTCGCCATGAGCCTCTTGGGGGTCGCGATGCTCTACTACCTCTACAGCTGGATCTTGGGTGTCTCCCCCTCGAGCGCGGAAGCCCAGGGACAGCTCGTCCTTTCGATCGTGGGTTTCGGCTTCGGTGCGAGCCTCGTCGCGCTCTTCGCCCAGCTTGGCGGGGGAATCTTCACGAAGGCCGCAGACGTCGGTGCGGATCTCGTCGGGAAGGTCGAGGCAGGCATTCCAGAGGACGACCCGCGGAATCCAGCGGTCATCGCGGACCTCGTCGGTGACAACGTTG
>JAJISH010000326.1 GCA_022848825.1 Thermoplasmatota archaeon | reverse complement strand
TGGTCCGTGAAACTGGTCTTCGGAGGCTGAGATGAAGATCACGGTCCTCGAGAGGTCGAGCGATCTCTGTGAGATACGTCTCCACGAGGAAGGCCAAGGGCTCGGAGACGACCGCAACAGTGAGCTGGGAACGTTCCCTGGAATCTGAGCTAGGCTTCCGCCCACCCGATCGGACCGAGCCATAGATTTATATCCAGAGCGTGCTAAGTCGGAGGAGAATCAGGAAGTGGTTTTGATGGTAGAGGCAATCGTCACGCGGAACCTGACGAAGAAGTTCAAGGACCTCGTCGCCGTCGATCACGTGAACATCGACGTCAAGAGGGGAGAGATATTCGGCCTGCTCGGTCCCAACGGAGCGGGGAAGACGACGCTAATCAGGATGCTGTGCACGCTTCTCGCCCCGACAGAGGGAACCGCCGAAGTCGCCGGATATGACATAATCAAGCAGGACGGGTATGTCCGGGAGCACATCGGCCTGGTCTCCGAGAAGATGATAATGTACGACCGCCTGACCGCGGAGGAGAACCTCAAGCTCTTCGGCAAGCTGTACAACATACCCAAGGACACGCTGGAGAAGAGAACGCACAAGCTGCTCAAGCTCGTCCACATGGAGAAGTGGGCGAAGCGCCAGATAGGGACCTACTCCACGGGCATGAAGCAGAGGATCAACATCATCAGGGCGCTCCTCAGCGTTCCCGATGTCCTCTTCATGGACGAGCCTACGCTCGGGCTCGACCCGCAGTCCACGACGGAGATCAGGGAGTTCATCAAGAAGATAAACATCGAGAACGAGACGACGATCATCCTCACCACGCACATGATGGTCGAGGCGGACATGCTCTGCGACCGCGTGGGCATAATCGACAGGGGGAAGGTCGTCGCTCTGGACACCCCCCGGAGCCTGAAGAGGATCATTGGCGGGGCGGACGTCGCGAGCGTGGACATCGAGATCCCCAACCTCACGAACGAGATGCTGGACGCGCTGAGAGACCAGCCCACGATAGTCTCAGTCGTAAGGGAGAACGAGACGCACCTCCTGATCAGGGCGAGGGGTGATGACGCCTTCGACCACATCATCGACACTATCAGGGCAAGGAACGGCAAGATAGCCTTCGTCAAGAGCCTGGAGCCTTCGCTCGAGGACGTCTTCCTCCACATAACGGGAAGGGAGATGAGGGCCGAGGTCTCCAGCAAGGTCAAGTCGTTCCAGGGGGGAGACGGGCATGGACCCATTGGACGCAGGACGAGGGTGAGGTAGATGGGCGCTCGTGACACCTTGAGGCACAGCCTATGGATAGCATGGAAGGACCTGCTGGACCTGTGGAGGAACCGCATGGCGATGGTCATGCTCATCCTCATGCCCCTCTTCATGATGGTCATGGTGGGGTACATATTCCCGACGGAGAGCGCACTGGAGAACGCGGACGTGGGCCTTGCCAACGAGGATGATGGACCGCTCGGCTTCGCCTTCGCTCAGAACCTGACATACGTGAGCGAGGAGAGCGGGCTCATGAGCCTTAAGGACTCCACTGGCTTCGACGACATCAAGCAAAGGATCCGGGACGGTGAGCTTGCCGGCGGGGTCGTCATACCATCGAACTTCTCGTCCAATCTGGAGAGCGGCACGCAAGCGGTCGTCGAGATAGTCTCGGACCAATCGAACCCGCAGATATCGCTGCTGCTGCAGGGGATCCTCACCAAAGTCATCGAGCAGATGGGCACGTGGAGGGCGATAGCCAACCTGAGCGTGCAGCTCGGGGTGAACAGCAGCGAGGCGCTCGCCATCGTGAAACCCTACACAGTGGAAACGAGGGGCATCGTTCCCGGGAACCCGAGCTACTTCGACTTCGTCGCCCCCGGGATAATGGCGATGACGGTGATGATGTCCGTCATGACAGGGCTGCCTCACGCGATCTCGTACGAGAAGGAGTTCGGCACGCTGGACGGGATGATGGTCGCGCCGATCGGCAGGCTCTCGATCATCCTGGGAAAGACGATAGCGCAGACGTCGAGGGGGCTGATTCAGGGGCTGATAGTCCTCGCCCTTGCCGTGCTGATATTCGGAGTGACTATCCAGGGGAACTTCTTCTTGCTCCTCTTCCTGCTGATCCTGGGAGTGTTCAGCTTCGTGGGGCTCGGGATCCTCATTACCTCCGTGGCGAGGGACGAGCAGACGGCGACGATGGCGATGATGACGCTCATGTTTCCGATGATGTTCCTGAGCGGGGTCTTCTTTCCCATCCAGCAGATGCCAACGTTCATGCAGTACATCGCCTGGTCACTCCCGCTCACGTACGCGACGAGCGCGCTGAGAAAGGTGATGATCCTGGGAGCGGACGTTCAGTCCATCTCGACAGAGCTGATCATCCTGATCACGTTCGGGATCGTGCTGCTGGCTGTCGCGGTTCCCATATTCAAGAGGGCGATGAAGAAGTAGGGCT
>JAJISH010000325.1 GCA_022848825.1 Thermoplasmatota archaeon | reverse complement strand
CCAGCTCCGCGATCGCCAGCCCGAGCGGGTGTTCGGATAGGCACTCCAGCGAAGCAGCCACGCGGAGGACGTCTGCGCGCGAATGACCGGCGAGCGGGATTACGTCCGTGACCTCCATTTCGCCCTCGGTCAGGGTTCCCGTCTTGTCGAACGCTATCGTGTCGATCTCCTCGAGCCTCTCCACGTATGCCCCTCCCTTGATGAGCACGCCGTTCCTCGCAGCGCTCGTGATGCTCGAGGCCATTGATATGGGAGTGGATATCGCCAGCGCGCACGGGCACGAGATCAGCAGCAGGAGCAGGGCCTTGTAGAACCACACGTCGAACGGTTGGCCCAGGAGGGTCGGTATCGCGGCCACCGCCACGGCCATGAGGAGGACGGCGGGCGTGTAGTACTTCGCGAACCTGTCGATGAACCTGGCGGTGTCTGATTTCCTGTCCGCTGCCGATTCCACGAGCTGGATTATCCTCGACAGCGCCGTGTCGGAGGACTCCTTCGTGACGCTGATCTCGATCCTTCCTTCCCGGTTCACGGTTCCCGCGAAGACCTCATCGCCGACTCCCTTCTGCACCGGGACCGACTCCCCGGTTATGGGTGACTGGTCAACGGTGGACTCCCCGGCGTGCACGATGCCATCGACGCTGACCTGTTCGCCCGGCTTGACGAGAACGATATCTCCGACCGTGATATCGTCGACCCTTGCGCGAACGAAGGCATCGCCCCGCTTAACGCTCGCCATCTTGGGCTTCAGGTCCACGAGCGATCTGAGCGAGTCCCTGGTCCTTTCCACCGAGTAGTCCTCGAGAAGCTCGGCGAGAGAGAAGAGGAAGAGGATCGCGGCTCCCTCGGCGAAGGCATCTATCAGCACGGCGCCCAGGGCTCCAACGACCATGAGGCCGTCCATGACGAAGCTCTTGTTCGCGATCGCCGTCATCGTGCGCCTTGCGGGGAAGTACCCGCCGAAGATCATCGCAGCGACGAACAGGGACTCCGACAGCGTGATTTGCCACCCGCCGAGATCCAAGATCCCGGGATCCTGACCAGCGAGGGCAAGGAGCAGCCCGACCGCCAGGAACGATCCCGAGAGCAGGGCGAGGACGAACTCCCGGTTGGTCAGGGAGAAGACCCTCTCGCCCTCCACCTCTTCCCTGAGGAACCCGTAGCCGAGCCTTCTGACCGCCCGCTGGATCTCCTCCAGTGAGACCTTGTCCGTGTCAAACTCGATCTCCATGCTGCCGGTCGCGAAGCTGATGGAGACGCTTCTCACGCCTGCGAACTTGGAGACTGTCTTCTCCACGCTCTTGACGCAGTCGATGCAGTGAAGCCCCTCGACTCTCACCTTCTGCCTGTCAAGCGCCATTCACCCTCCCTCGGTTCACTCATTCATGTGTTCGACGGTGGTCTTCAGCAGTTCCCTCACGTGCTCGTCATAGAGGGAGTAGTAGACGTTCTTCCCCTCTCTTCGGTCCCTCACGAATCCGAGGGACCTGAGTGTCCTGAGCTGATGCGATATGGCGGACATCGACATGTCGAGCAGGAAGGCGAGCTCGCACGGACACAGCTCTTCCTCTGAGAGCGCGTACAGGATCCTGATGCGCGTCCCGTCCCCAAGAGCCTTGAACATCTCCGCGAGTCTGTAGAAGGCATCCCGATCGAGC
>JAJISH010000324.1 GCA_022848825.1 Thermoplasmatota archaeon | reverse complement strand
CGGTGACTGTCGTTGCAAGCATGGGTCACCCTTCGGGTGGCCTTGACCGGATTTGGGCCTACATCTCACAGACACCTGACGATTGCACGCCCCATGATGGGAACCTTTGGTGGCGGATACATGACGAAGAACCGGATTCGTATTCATCGTGGTCCCACACAACGCTCACATTTCAGAGAGTATTCTACTACGATATGATTCCCATTGCCCCACAGACATTCTACGTAAACGCGATCCAGGAGATGTCGGGAGGAAGCGTTTGGGCCGAATTTGTGAGTGGGATAATTGTTGCTGTTGTTTAATCCGGGCTGACCGTATCCAACGCACAAGACTCTATCTCAAAGGCATTGGGGAAACGCTTTTCTGAGTGTAAGTCATGGGCTCTCTGTGAGGGATCGAGTGAGCAAGCGGGGCAAAGTCGAAAGAGCCGCCCTTGGGATATTTGGCATCTTTATGATAGCATTTGGGTTGTTCGGCATGATCACCCTATGGTATCCTTGGCTGGGATATGTGAGTGTCATTACGGGTTTGATTCTGGTGCTGGAGGCAACTGACTCGTCTGTCCACAGAAGGAAGAGGGATTGGGTGAACAAGAAAGTCATTGGCAAGGGCATAGTCTACTTGGCCCTCTTGTTGATCTCTCTGGGTATGTTGATAATGGTGGACCTGCCCATACATTCAAGAGGCATTCTTTCGCTTCTCATCCTTTTTTCCATCTGGGGCGTGTATTACTACACCAGGAAAGGCCATGACATACCAGAGGACTAGCTTCCGTCTTGCCTCCATCTCAAAGGCTCTGAGGATCTAGCGGTATTTCTTACAGCGATAGCAGTAGTTTCTCTGGTGCTTCGGTATCCAAGTCAGAGGATACCCACAGGTCGAGCATGCATTCGCCATCTGTGCTGGTTGCGTGGGCGCTGGAACATGGACAATCGTAGTAGTTTGTGGCTCTCCTGCGATAAGTCCAACAATGAAAAGAAGAACGCCAACGACAAACAGAACTGGCGACACTATGCAGAGACCACAGGCTATGCTTGGAGATACGAAAGCGATGAGAAACCAACCTATTGACAGTCCGATTAGCACTATCCCAACGGCTACGATTCCCCCCCGCATTCGTTCACCTCTCTATCCCTCGAATCTCTCAAGAACGGATATTCCAGTCTTTATTTGAAAGTATCGCATGGGTTCAATGAGCTAGTTGCCCTAATCCAGCGGTGCGAGCCGTGGTCGCGATGGCAGATGTTGTGGAGGGATTAAAAAGTTCCACCACCGCAACGGCATAGGCAAGCATTGATTGTAGTTAAGCCTTTTTCCGTCTTGTCTGCGAGAGACCTCTCTAAACTCCTTGATGTTAGAGGTGACGTTCCCGCCTCTCAGAGTGACATTCAGCGTGATGTATGACGACCATGGCTGGAGTGATGTTCTGAAGTGAGTCGGAGATAGCTTTCGGAAAGAGATCAAACAAATCAACCTTTGCAGAAATACAGATTTCCGAAGCACCCTGCCAGAAGAAAAAATAAGAAAGGGAGGGCTAGCCTTGTCAGAAGGGATGGGATGCACTCTAACGAACTAGCCCAAAACTCCCCATTCGATATATTCTCTCACCTATATTTAAAGCTTTCTCGAAAAACAAGGACTGATCTCTAGAGGTAGCCAGACTTCTGCAGTGTCATCAGGTCCTCCGTGCTGAGCTTCTCACCTTTCTTGAAGCGGTCATATATGTCATCAGCTTCCCTCTTGGCGACAGTCTCGTACTTGTCGACTCTCGCCCTTCTCTGCTTGCGTCGTATCCCGCTTACCATCTTGTCGAAGTCATGCACCTCTCTGATCATGACTATGTGATTCTTGTGCTCCTCGTCGGCCATCATCTTTGTTCTGATGAACTGCTCCTGGGCGTCGTCGGCCTGCTTTCTGACCCCGTCGCTCTTCTCGTAGTATGCCATCATCTTGTCATGCTCTTCCTGTGCCGCATCTGCCAGCTTGCCGACATTTTCGTGGCACTTCTCGGCTTCCGACTTGACGCTCTCGAGCTCCCGTATGGCTTCTTGGATCTCCTCGACCTTCTCCAGCTCCTTCTCCCTCTCGTCGATCGTGTCTTTGACGCCTGAGAGGGCCTCCACGAGCTGCCTTTCCTTGTCGATCTTCATGACCGAGGTCATCTGCCTGAACTCCAGGTCCCTCAGGTCCTTCTTCAATCGATTCAGGGGCACCTCTCCCCTCGGCGTGTGCCTCCTCTTCAATCTGTTGATTCTATCGATGTTCTCGTTGACGGCGCGGTTGAGCTTGTCCCTCTCCTCTTTTGCCCCCTTGACATCAAGGTTGAGCTTGTCCCTTTTGTCTCTGTGTACCGCGGCCTCGTCGATAAGCTCTCTGACCTTGGCATTTAGCTCGTCTCTTCTGCCGACCCACTGCTTCGTCTTGTCGTTGAGCTCATCGCGCGTTCTCTTGTGCTTCTCCGCCTCGATGTTCCTCTCGTTCCTCTTCTCTCGGAGTTCGCTCATCAACTCGGTCATCTGCACACAGCCAACTGGGCTTAAGATGGAACAAACCGCTTATAACCCTTTCTCAGTTTCCCGCCGGGATTCATATGCTGCGTCGGGTACCACGCTAGAAAACGGACACCTCTCCGTTCACGATAAGGTCAGTGATTTTGGAGATGTTCGCGAGCCACTCATCGACGACAGCTTCAGCTTCCGATTGGACTCCGCTCAGCTGAACGCCATTGGCCATCACGAGCTGGATGCTCGCCGCCTGGGGATCGTCTATAGGTTTCCCGATCTGGGAAACGATTCTCACATAGGCTTCGAGGATGTCGCCCCCTCCCGCCTTGACGATGTCGTTGGCGATCTTCAGGGTCAGGATGTTGTAGAGCTTGCCGACGTGGGTCACGGGGTTCTTGCCCGCCGTCGCCTCCATGCTCATCGGTCTGAAAGGCGTGATTAGCCCGTTCGCCCTGTTCCCTCTGCCGACGGACCCGTCGTCGCCATTCTCGAACGAGAGCCCCGTCACCGTGAGATAGAATATGCCATCGTCGTAGTTGTCGCCGGTGTTGATGTCCACGCTCACATTCCTGTTCGTCTGCTTCAGAGCGTTCTCGAGAAGCCTGTCCTTCAGCTCCTCTATGACGCTGATATAATGCGACTGGTCCGGGACGAGACGGTCGACCATCGCTGCCGCCACGGTCACGTTGATGTCGTCGCCGACCCTCGTTGCCATTACTTTGACGTCCTCGCCGGCTTCAGGGATCTCCTTCTTCAGAGGGCCGTTGATAAGCCGCTCCGTCTCGTACGTGATCGTCTCCGTCTCGCTGAAGGGCGCATAGCCCACGCCGAACGAAGTGTCGTTGGCGAGCAGCCTCTGGGTCTCGTAGAGGCCTCTGAGGTCCACGGATCCCTGGCCGATTCTGCAGTCGAGCATGACATCCATATCGACGTCGAGATGCGGGCAGAAGGACTCCAGGTAGTCTCGGGCCGCCCTGATCGCCCTCGACCTGTACGGGAGCCTCTCTCCATCCACTTGCGTCGTTGCCCTTCCCACCAGAAGGATGTACACGGGTTCGAGGACCGTGCCACCGCCGAACTTGGGCGCCGATTGACCGCCCACGATCTGCGTCTCGTCGGTATTGTGATGGAGGATCTTGTCGTACCGTTCCAGGTACAGCTTGCACAGCGTCCTGCTCACTGATTCCGCAAGCCCGTCGGCAATGCTGTCTGGGTGCCCGATCCCCTTCCTTTCCACGATCTCAATCTTCGTCTCTTCCATCGGCATCCGACTAGCCTGCTCAACCCAGATGTTGCGATCCATGCGATTCCTCCCAGTGGAGTGATGTGAAAGTTCAGCCTTCGATTTATCCCTTTCGGTTCTCCAAATGTGATGGACGCGTCAGTCCTTGTACCGCACGAGGTGCTCGTCGAAATCGTTCGGGACGTGGGCGTTCTCGAAGACGTCTCTCGCGTCCTTCTCCAATGTGGACACGTCATCGTACCTGGGGCTGATGTGTGTCAGGAACAGCATCCGGGCACCGCAGTCCCTCGCGATCTGAGCGGCCTGGCGGGAGGAAGAGTGTCCGAACTCGTTCTGTTTTTCCTCAAGGCTGGCATCGGTCGTGGCGTCGTGGATGAGAACATCGGAGCCCGTTGCGGCGTCCGCGAAGCTGCTCGAGGGCAGCGTGTCCCCGGAGTATGCGATCTTCCTTCCCGCGCGTCTTTCTCCGAGAACCATTTCCGGTGCGACCGTCATGCCGTCGTGCTCGACGGTCTCTCCCCTCTGAAGTCTGCCGAACAGTGGACCTTCTGGCAGACCCAGCTCGATCGCCCTCTCACGGTTGAACTTGCCAGGCCTGTCCTTCTCCTGTAGCACGAATCCAATGGATGGGACGTTATGCGTCATCTTGACGCTTGTGACCGTGTACTCCGGGAAATCCACCTCGGACCCATCCTCCATCTCCTCCACATAGACATCGAAGCCAGGACTGAAGTAGCCGATTCTCAGGAGCACCTCCATGAGGTCCCTTATCCCCCTAGGCCCCCATATCCGCAGTGGCTCTTTCCTGTCGTTGAGCGTCATGCTCTGCACGAGTCCCGGAAGCCCAAGGAAATGGTCCCCGTGGAAGTGCGTGATGAATATCTTCTGAACCTGCATGAACGAGAGGCTGGACATCATGAACTGCCTCTGTGTCCCCTCACCGCAGTCGAAGAGGATGATCTCCCTTCCTCTCTTGACAGCTATGGCTGCAACGTTCCTCTTTGGCGAGGGCCAACTTCCGCCGGTTCCAAGGAATACAATCTGCACGACTGGAACGAAAGAGGCATGCTCTTCATTAAAGTTTCGAAGGGCGATTGGAGCCGAGATGGAACCCACGGAAACATAAATAGTCGGAAAGGTATCTCAATGCAGGGTGGTTCCTTGATTGCAGTGGATGGAGAGTCCCTCACGATAATGGATGTCGTTCAGGTTTCCAGGAACTACGAGAAGGTCAGTCTGTCTCGTGATGCCGTGAAGGGGATGGAGATGTCCAGGAAGGCGGTGCTCGAGATCCTCAGCTCCGGTGGACTGGCCTACGGCATAAACACGGGCTTCGGCGACCTGGCAAGCGTTGTCATACCGGAGAAGGAACTCCTCGATCTTCAGAGGAACCTCGTGAGAAGTCACCGTGCGGGGATCGGAGAAAGCCTCGGCGAGGAGCACGTCAGGGCAAGCATGCTCCTTCGGGCCAACAGTCTGGCAAAAGGGCACTCTGGCATCCGTGTTCTTGTTGTAGAGACGCTCTTGGAGATGCTAAACAAAGGTGTCCATCCAGTCGTCCCAGAGATCGGGTCCGTCGGTGCCAGCGGCGACTTGGCGCCGTTGGCTCACATAGCGGCGGTTGCGATGGGAGAGGGCCAGTGCTCCTTGGACGGGAAGGTGATGACTGGGGGCGCAGGGATGAAGCAAGCTGGGATCGAGCCACTTCGCCTCGAACCGAAGGAGGGCGTCGCGCTGATCAACGGCACGTCAGTGATGACGGGCATGGCATGTCTGATCGTTCACGATTCTCTGAACCTCGTCAAAGCCGCGCAGATAGCCGCCTCGATGAGCTTTGAGGCCCTCAAGTCCTCCCCTCAGCCTTTCGACGATAGGCTGGGCAAGGTCCGCCCGCACAAGGGTCAGGTGACCTGCGCGAGAAACATGCTGAGACTCCTCAAGGGGAGCGAGATCATCCCGTCACACGAGGATTGCCCTAATGTCCAGGACGCCTACACGATTCGTTGCATCCCACAGGTCATTGGTCCGGTCATGGATGCGATCGACTATGCGAGGGGGATCATCGAGACGGAGATGAATTCCGCAACGGACAACCCATTGGTCTTCCCGGAAACGGGCGAGAGCATCTCCGGTGGCAACTTCCACGGGCAGCCGATCGCCATGGCGATGGACCATCTCTCGCTTGCCGTGTGCGTCCTCGGGTCCTTCTCGGAACGAAGGATCGCCAGGCTGGTCGACTCCCATCTGAGCGGTCTCCCGCCTTTCCTCACGGAGAAGAGCGGCACGCACTCGGGCTACATGATGGCACAATGCACCGCGGCCGCTTTGGCGTCGGAGAACAAGACGCTTGCCCATCCTGCGTCGGCGGATTCGATCCCAACATCGGCGGGCCAGGAGGATTTCGTGAGCATGGGAATGTGGGCTGCTCGAAAGGCGGTTTTGGCGGTCGGCAATGCGAGGAACATCGTCGCCATCGAGCTCCTTTGCGCTGCTCAGGGCCTCGAGTTCCTCAAGCCCCTCAAACCCGGAAAGGGCGCGCTCGCCGCGTACAACCTGATCAGGCGGGACGTCGACCGGCTGGATGATGATAGACCGTTGACTGCGGACGTTGAGCGCCTGGCGGCTCTCGTGGAAGAGGGAACGATCAACACGGAAGTCGAAAAACAGGCGGGAAAGCTGGCTAGGTGAAGGACGCCCCGCATTCGGGACATTCCTCGACTCTTCCCGCGCACGTGTCGTGGAATTCCTCCCCGCAAGGACAGACGACCATCGGGAAGCCCTTCTTTATCTTCCCACGGCAGAGATTGCACTTCGTGTCCTTCTCGGCAACCATCTTGATAATGTCCTTCTTCTCCTTCCCGGGAGTTCCGGTCACATCGATCTGGGCGATGCTCTCCTCGACGTACTCAGCATCGTCGAAAACCCTGTGAGAGATGACCTTGATCGCCAGAGGCACGGTCCCTGGTGCCGTCATCCTGAGCCTGAACTTGAGACTCTCCGAGCCGCCCGCCCTGATGCTTTCGACGGGCTCAAGCCCCTCAGTCTCAGCGTCTCCGAGCATCTGGATGGAGACATTGCTGGCGAGCGTCTTTCCGCTGTTCTCGAGGGTAAGAGTCGCATCCATCCATTCATCCAGATCTGCCTTCTTGACGTCTATCTCAGCGGTCACCGAAGGGGCGAAACCGTCTATTGCCCCGTTTGCCAGGTCAAGTGCCTGCTGCGCATGCTCTTTCGCATCCTCGATGTTCACATTCTTCGCGTCCAAGGCCTGAAGGAGGAGCTTCTCTGCCTCTTTGACGTCGATCCCGAACCTCTTCGCTGAGCCGATGATGCTGTCCGCCTTGTACGTGAGGTCGATGAACTCCCTCTCGAGTTTTCGGCTGGACTCGACCTTCTTGACCGCTTCCTCGGCCATGTCGAGAGCGTCCTGGTATCTCCCCTGCTCGAGGGTCTCCTTCGCGGATGCGATCATCTCCTCGTTCTCGGCAACATCCGCGCCCATCTTCTTGGCGTACCGCACAGCGCTCTCGGAATTCGCAATCACCTGGTTGGCGACCTCGGACAGAATGCCCTCGACCTCCTGCTTGGCGGATTCGATGAGGTTCTTGGCGGTCTCGAAGTCCCTCGTCTTGATGAGGGCCTTGCCCTCTCCCAATTTGTGTCTCGACAGACTGCTCTCCAGGCCAAGCTCTTCGGCAAGGTCGACGTCCTCTGACGTCTGGGTCGCGATCTGGAGCAGATGGGATTCGCCAATGCCCGTTGCCCACTCATGGCACTGACTGGCGGCCTCCTTGGCCGCTTTCATGTTGCCTGAATCGAGCGCGGACTTGGCCTCGACCAGCATCTTCTCGATTCCGGAGGAGTCCGCCCCTATTGAAACGATGGTGTCGTGCATCTTCTCCGCTCGTCCGAACGACTTCTTCGCATCCTCATAGGCCTCGACTGCCTCGTGGAAAACGTCCCCGCTCTTCAGGCTCAGTTCGAGTGCCTTGGGGTATTCGCCACCGTTGAAGGCTCCTTGCGCTTCCCGCAAGAAATCCTCTGCCTCTTGGATAGTGATTGGGAAACCGTCCATCTTCTTCTTCGCGGTCGTGATGGCCTTTCTGGCCATGTCTTGCTGGAGGCCAACTCTCTCAACCTCGCTCTCACTCTTCATCGCGAATTCGATGGACTCCTTGTACTCCCCGTCCCTGAAGTGGTTCTTGGCCTTCGCGATCAGCTCCTCTGCGGATTTTGTGTTCACACCTTCCTGCTTGGACTTCTTGATGACCTCGATGAACGAGTTTATCATATCAGTGATGTACGTATCCCTCTCGAGCTGCAAGGTCCTGAGGCACTCCTCTGCAGATTCCAGCGCGTCCTCGTATCGCCCCGTCTCAATGCCCCTTTCCGCTCTTTCGAGCAGTCTCACGGATTCCGGGGACTCGACGTTCATGCTCTGGATCTCCTGGAGGGCGGTTCTCGCCTCCTTGACCCTCTCGGCGGCCTCATCGAGCTTCCCGCGCATGTCTGATAGGGCATCTTTTGCCTGGGCTGTCAGTTTCGCCGATGCCTCGTAGTCGCCCTCGTCAAGGAGCTTCCTGGCTTCTGTGAGGTCGTCGTCCGCCGCCTCCGTAAGAATGCCCATCTCGCGGGACTCCGTTGAGATTGATTGTGATGATGTGATGGCGCCGAGTATGCCATCCCTGAGAAGCTCCTCTACGCCGGACAAGCTCTTCTTCGCCAGTTCAAGGGCAGCTTCGTACCTCTTCTCCTTTATCGCATCCTTTGCCTCTTCTACGATCCCGTTCATCCCGGCGATGTCGATTTCCAATCCCTGAGCGAGCTCGATTCTCTCATTGACGGCAGCGATTTTCTCCGCGGATGAGTACAGGACCATGAGCTTCTCGGCTTCCTTCCTGCTCCTGGTAGCGAGGTCGAGGGCCTTCTCGTAGTCATGACCCTCAAACGCCTTCTTCGCCGCGAGAAGGATCCTGAGTGCCTTCGAGACATCCATCCTCTTCTTTCTGGCCTCACCGACGAGTGCGGCTGAGGAGGATATCGCGTTGTACGTCTCCTTGTGGTCCTTGAGAAGCACGTCCACGGTCCGATTGCAGTCCACGAGCAGGCCCAAAGCATCGGAGTAGTCCTCCGTCCCCATGGCGATTTTCGCCTTCTTCAGGAGGCTCCTCATCTCCTCTATGCTGACGCCTGCCTTTCTCGCCTCCACGACCTTCTCCTTGACGTATGAGAAGGCGGAGTCCGTCAGCCCCGAAACCTCGGAAGCGACATCCTCCGTCACCTTCACGAGCTCGTTGAACTTGCCTTCCTGGATCGATTGCCTGACGCTCTCAAGTCTCGTCTCGAGCTCGTCAGTTGTCTCACCCATCACCTTTCCGATCTCGATCCCGGCCTCGAGGCTCTGGAGGAGACCAGTCCCCTTCTCCTTGAACTTCTCTTCGAGGAGGTCGCGTGCATCGGTCACGAGCTCGGTGGCCTTCGAGAAGTCCTTTATCGCGAGCGCGCTCTCCGCCTTGTCCAGCAGCTTCCTGGCCGAGACCGCCTCCTTGCCGATTGAGTCCACGGACGCACTAAGGCTCTCTATGGTCTCCACGAGGTGTTCATCGACCTTCCCATCGGTGACTTCCCTGCACTCGGTTGCCAGCCCTATCGCCTTGAGGTAGTCCTTGGACTTCGTCAGGACGACGCACTCTTCGAGGATGATGTCCGCTTTGCTGAGGTCAGCGCCAATCTGCTCTCCGAGAGTGAGTCCAAGCTCGGCGGACTCGATCAGCTCCATGGTCCTCTCGTACTGCGCCTTCTCCAGCTCGTCCTTGCTCTCCTCCATGTGTTTCGCCACGCGCCCGAAGCTCCTCGTCTTGAGCGCCAGGCTCGCCTTGTCGAGGAGAGCCTTCGCCGATGATATGTCCACGCCGAGGCCCTCCGCCTCCGCGAAATCGGCCTGGAGCTGAGATACTTCCTTCTCAACAGATCGGAACTCCTCCACAAGCCTGTCGACTTCTTCGTCGCCCTTCCGAGCGTGTTCCAGGGCGCTCTCGAAATCGCCCTTCTTCAGCGATTCCCTTGAGGCGTTCAGTAGTTCCATCGCCTTGCCAAGGTCGGCGCCGATGTCTCTCGCTGTGACAAACTTGGATCTGGATCTGGAAATGGTCTCGAGTACGGTCTGGAACTGAGCATTCTCGATGCTCTCCAAGGCCTTCTTGATGAGCACCACGGATTCCTTGTAGTTGCTACCCTTCAGCGAATCCCTGGTCTCGGACAGGAGCGTCTTCGTCTTGCTCGTGTCCGCCTTGATTCTCTCGGCCTTGGCTATGGCCTTTTCGACAGTGTCCATTCCGTTCTCGACGCTTCTGTGGAGGAGCTTCTCCGCCTCCGCTCTCGCCTGCTTGGAGGAGTTCAGGGACCCTTCGAAATCCTTGTTCTCGAGTTCCGCCCTTGCTCTTTCGACTATGCCATCCACCTTGGATGTGTCTTCCCCGATCTCCTTGGAGACGTCTATCATGGCCCGGGCATCCTCAAGCATCCCGTTTATGTCCTGGCTGAGTTCCGAGCTGACCGATTCCATACACTCGTTCATGTAGTCCATGGCGGTCTGGTAATCCTGGTCTTCCACAGCGCTCCTTGCACGCGACAGAAGGTCCTCCGCCACAGAGGTGTCCTTCTCCTGCTTCTTGGCGGCAACAATTATCGACTGAGCGGTCGAGAACGAACTTGACAGGTGCTCGTGAAGTATCTTCTCCGATTTCTCCCAGCTCTTTTGGGCGAACTCTATGGACTTCTCGAGGTCATCCTGTGAAAGAGCCTCGCCAGCGCTCTTCGCCAGGCTGTCGGCAGATGATGTATCTGCCCCTATGTCCTTGGCCAGTTTCAGGAGGACGAGGCTCGAATCCACGATTGTCTTGACACGTTCCTGATACGCCTTCAATGCCTTCTGCTTCGATTCGGTGGCCTTCTCCAGGGCAAGCTTGTAGTCCTTGCCCCTTTTAGCATCATCTGCCTCAGAAAAAGTGGCTTCCGATTCGGCGATGTTGGCGTCTATCTTCTTGGCCTCTTCGATTCCCTTCTTGGCTTCCTCAAGCTCCTTCTCTGCGAGCTGTCGGAACTTGGTCGCCTCTTTCGCTCGTTCTTCCAGCTGCTTTGATAGCTGGATATGTTTGAGATAACTCATGCTTAGGCTCCGCAGTCAGTGTGCTATACGCTGTGCTCCATCAAGCTTCCAGTCGTTAGACTTAACTTATGACCCTGCCTCTATTTAAATTCAACGACACTCACCCATCCACATGATTTGACCACTCTATTTGGCTTACTGTATTCCTATCCTCTCTGCCATCACCTTCTTCACGATTTCTCTGTTGCTAGATGGTAATCCGAAGTATTCCGAGAACGCCCCACTGGTTACGAGCTCGTATGTGGGACCCCTCCTTCTTGTGATGATGAGCCCCAGGTCCCTGAGAGCCTTCACATGGTCGTAGACCTTGCCTCCCACGAGGATCTTCAGGTCGCTCTGCATGATCGGTTGATGATATGCTATCAACGAGGCCGTTTTGAGCACGTCGCGGTTGATATGCGATTCGGAGAACTCCAGCACCTCATCCGAGTACTCCTCCTTCACCTTCATGATGTAGCTCTGACCTATCCTGCTTATCTCTATGGCGCTCTCGCCTCTGTTGTATCTCCTTCTCAGGTCATCAAGGGACCTCTTGACCACGTCCTTGCTCAGGCCAGTTCTGTCCGAGATCTCGGCTATCCTGAGCGGGTGGGACGATGAGAATAGAGCAGCCTCAACGACGCCTTTCGCCTTCAATTCATCACCGCCAGTTTATCCACTTCGAGGGTCTCTGCGACATCCTCCTGGGTCAACAGTTCCTCTCCAGCCAGGGTCTTCACGAATATCTCGCCGTGCGGCATTCTCCGCTGCCATAGTTTCACTTTGTTCATCATGCAGAGGAAGAGCACCGATACGAACACCGTCACGCGGTCCCAGACGTCGTTGTCCCAGAGGTTGTGAAGGGGGATCGCCTCGCCGTTGAACTGTCGGATTCGCGACCATGTCGCTACCATGTCCTCGCTCAGATTCTCCTTGTGAACCCTTGAGTGGAACTCCACGTCCCTCTGCTCCGTGCCCGCCACTCTGAGGGACTCGATCTTGGCCCTGTACTCGGATTCCTTTCTCGCCTCATCGAAGGCATCGACGAGCTCGATCAGGGTGACCTTCCTCTCGGGCTGCCTTCTGACCGCCTGCTTGAGCGGGTTCATGCCCGTGTGCATTATCACGTTGGTGTAGTCAAGGTCCTCGGGCGCCTGATAGAACTCCAGCGGGATGTCCCAATCCGAGAAGAAGCACTCTTCAGCGGGAAGTTGCGGCGTAGCGTCCTCCAGGACCTCGTCGCTTTGGAGCTTGAGGATGGACCATGCCATGAGAATCAAGCGGCCCGCCACCACGAAATTCACGTCCCCGTCCAGCTTGACCTTCTTCAAGTACATCTTGGTGAACTCCACCAGGTTTATGTCCCACGGATCGAACTTGCTCTCGATGACAAGCTCGAAGGCCGCAGCGAGGCTCTTCTCCATGGGATCCCTGCACGCGATGTGCATCCCCTTGTTTATCTCTTCGATCATCTGCAAGTACTCGGCTATCCTCTCACCGTTTTCTTGCTCGGAGATCAGCGCCTTGTGAAAGAGCAGGTGGTTGAGGACCGCCTCGTAGCTCTCCTTCACGGCGTCACCTCCACCGTGGGGGGCTCGGGTTCCGGGGTCTCCCTTATGCCGACCTCCATCACCACGTTGGAGACTCCCTCGTCTTGCATCGTGACGCCCACGATGTTGTCCGATTCCTTCAGCGTGACCTTTCTGAGCGATATCTGGATGAACTGGGCGACAGCGGAGTGCTCCTTGATCGCCCGAGCTATCTTCTCCGCGTTGACCGCGTCCAGGTTCTGGTCGACCTCGTCCAAGAAGTAGAACGGGGACGGGTCGTACTGCTGAAGTGCGAAGATGAATGCCATCGAGACCAGGCTCTTCTCGCCGCCCGAGAGCGCTTCCAGCCTGAGGAGCTTCTTGTGCCTCGGTCTCGCCTTGATCAGGAGTCCGCCCTCGAAGGGGTTCTTCTCGTTCTCCAGGACAAGCTCCGCCTCGCCTCCATCCGAGAGCTCCTTGTGTATCTGCCTGAAGTTCTCGTTGATCGCGGTGAAGACCTTCATGAGCCCGTCCTTCTTCCTGGAGTTCAGGTCGTCGACCAGACCGAGGAGGTTCTTCCTCTGCTTCTCGAGCTGCGAGAACTCGTCCTTCAGCTCCTGGTGTCTGTCCTTCTGCCTGTCGTAGTCCTCGAGGGCCCTCATGTTGACGGGGCCCAGGGTCTCGATAGAGTTCTGGCACTCCTCGATGGTCCTCTTGAGATCGTTGGCCGATGGGAGGTCGTCCGTGCTCTCGATCTCATAGCCCTCCAGGGTCTTCTCCGCCTCATCGAGGTTCTGCTTCCCGACATCCAGCTCCCGCTGGAGCCCGAGAAGGAAGTCCTCCTTCGTGTCCATCTTGTGGATGATCTTGTCGATCTCGTTCTCGAGCCTCGTCTTCTCCCTGTAGGCATCGTCCCGGCGGTCCCGGATCTCCTTAAGCTCCTCTCCCATCGACTGCTCGACCTTCTCGAAGGCGAGGAGCTTCTCCTTGGACTCTCTCTTCTTCTTTTCCATCTCCTTTGACTTCTGGGAGTTCTCCTCGATGAACGTCTCCATGAACTCGAGCCTTTCCGTCATCTCTTTCTTTCTGTCGTCGATCACTGAGATTTGCGTCTTGACGGTCTCCCTCTTCGACTCGAGGGCGTTGATCTCCTCTCGAAGGCCGCTCCTCTCCTTCTCGAGGGACCTGAGCTCCTTGGAAAGGGCCTCCGGTGTGGATTTCTCGAGTCTCCTCTTCACACCCTCTCTCTCGTCCTTCATGGACCTGATGGTCTTTTCCAAATCGGAGATCTCCTTGGCGGCCGTTGCCCTGCTGTTGCTCAGCTCCTCCAGGTCCGAAAGGGCTTCCTCGACCTTCTCCGAAAGGGACCTGGACTTCTTCTTGAAATCCTTGATCTTGGCCTTCAGCGTGGACAGCTTGAACGTGGACGACTCCGACCCTTCTCTCGCGTCGCTCAGGCCATCCTCGGCGGTCTTGATCTGGTCTCTGATAGTTCCGATCTCCTTCCTTGTCTCGTCCGCCTTCTTCGTGGCCCTTCGGAGCTCCTTGGAGACCTTGTCAATCTCTCCCTTGTCCGGTGACCCGAACTTGATGATGGCCCTCTCGATCTGTCCGCCGATCATGGCCCCGCTTGCCTCGATCAGCTCTCCGTCAAGCGTCGTGATCCTCACGCCGCCCATCAGCTTCCTAGCGGACCCGAGGTCCTCCACTATGAGCGTGTCCCCGAACACATACGAAAAGGCGGCCTCGTATTTCTGGTCGAATTCAACGAGGTTGATCGCAAAGCCGAGAGAATCCTCCGAGGCCAGGAGGGCCTTTCCGCGGGGTCTCCTCGTCACCATCTTGTTCAGGGGCAGGAAGATCGCCCGCCCGATGCGCTTGGATCTCAGGAACTCTATGGCCTTCGCGGCAACGGAGTCATCCTCCACGACGATGGCCTGCATCCTCGCTCCGGCCGCGACGTTCAGCGCGACCTCGTACTTCGGGTCGACCTTCGCGAGATGAGCGATGGTGCCGTGGATTCCCTTGATCTTCCCCTTGTCCCGGTTCTCCAGGACGGCTCTGACAGCCCTTGTGTA
>JAJISH010000323.1 GCA_022848825.1 Thermoplasmatota archaeon | reverse complement strand
CGAATGTGAATGTTTCGACCTGATCGAGCACGTTTTCGAAGAGGGCTATCTGGCTCATCCGGCTCTGCACTGTCAACTTGGGAGCGTGGTTCTTATAGACGACCTGGATAGTGACGGATGTCTCGTTGGTGAAGTAGAGTGAGTTGGACACGTTCAGGGTGATGGTGTACCATCCCGGATCCTTGAAGGACCACCGAGGAGTGAAATTGTCCTTGTCGTACTCATTGGGATACTCGAGCCTGTCGAAGCTCCAGACGTAGCCCAGTGTTTCGCCTGAGGGATCACGGGAACCGCGCCCATCGAAGAAGATGGGTTCGTTGTTGTAATAGAACTTACCTGTCAGGTTCTTGTCCAGTGGCGCATTTATCTCGACGTGGGGAACGGGGTTGACCCAGGGAACGCTGAGAATGCTCTTGAGTTTCATCTCACTGTCTGAGAGGAAACCGCAGTAGATCTTCATGCGGTTGTTGAGGTCGTCGATGGTATCGGTTCTCCAGACCTTCAGGAAGATCCGGGCATCGGTCATATCCAGAGACAGGCCCTCCTCGAGATTGTAGAGCGTGCCCGGAAGCACGACATGCTCCGGAGAGGCGTTGTGCAGGGTGGTGTAGGGTGGGAAATCGATGGTTGTGTCGTTGATCCCGTCACCGTTCCTGTCAATCTCGACCTTGAACCTAACGGTCTTACCGGGCACATCCATCGAGTTGATGTAGATGTCCAGGGAGGCTTCCAGACTCGAGTCGTAGGCCGATGATACGCGCTGACCCGACTGGAATGGATATCGGAACACACGAGCATAATCCTCGCCGTGAAGAATGCTAGCGACGGAGGATATCGACCTCTCGACCTGGTAGAAACCAAGATAGAAGGGGCCTCTGTTGGCTTGGCGTGCGTTCATGTACAGAACCATCGGATCGTTTGCGACCACCTGCTCCGGCTCGGGTGCGAAGTCGGTGGACTCGTCCTCGGCGGAGTCCGCGAACGCGGATTCCACGGCGAAAGGGATAGGGGTATCTCCGTCGTCGCCGCCAAGGCCAGTGAGGAAGAGGCCCGAAGCAAGCATCATGAGTACAACTAGGACCGTGTAGGTCTTCATTTGACATTTCCCCTTAGAGTTTATATATCCAGCTATCCAGTGGATTGGAGAGCAACCAGTCGTATAGAGTAGCCCCTATTTATAGTTTTATAGTTTTTACACTTACTGAGTACGTACTGGCTAGGGAGCCAGAGCTTGGAATCGAGGGGTGATTCCGGACCAGGATTTCGCCCATATCCTGAGGTTATTTCGGTGTCCCTCCCTTGCCATTCCCGATCCCCCCGTTCCCAAACGTTTATAATGGAGTTACGGTATCCCCAGCGGACGAGCCACGGGTGATGACCTCTGGAGCAACTGCTTTCACGATTTGAAAAGGCCCGCATAATAGGCGCGAGAGCGTTGCAGCTCTCGATGGGAGCTCCTGTTCTCATCAAGCTAGCCGAAGAGATCATCGATCCCGTCCGCATCGCGACCGACGAGTTCGAGA
>JAJISH010000322.1 GCA_022848825.1 Thermoplasmatota archaeon | reverse complement strand
CGCGGCAGGCAGGCGGACGTGCCCGTCAAGGGACGACTCGAATCTCCAGTCGATGCCGAGCAGCTCGATCGGCTCCTCGTCCTTTTCCAGCGGTGAGTAGAAGAAGTCGAAGTTGAAGACAGGTCCGATGATGTACTTCTCTATCCTGGCGTTCTGCAGGTCCTCCTGCGTGATGACATCGTTCTTGAGAAGCTCCTCCGACTTCTCCTGGTACTCCGCGTAGCTCGCGGCTGTGAAGAAGCCCCTCTCCAGTCTCTTGACCTTGTGCTTCAACTTGATGAGTGCGAGGGAATCGATTTCCTCCGGCGATTCAATCTTCTCCGGAGCGGGAAGGCTGACCTTCTCAAGGAGCCAGTAGTAGTCCTCCTCCACGTCACCTCTCTCCTCTGACCTGAGGAGATTGCGACTCCCCATCATCGGGATGGCGAAATCGTCCTCCACCGCGTCCATGCCCGCATAGGAGAAGAACGAGCGGTTCGGGATGAATATCATGTTGTTCTTGGCCAGCCATTCCATGTTCTCGGGCTTGACCGAGTCCTTGAACTTATCGAGGACGAGGGCCTCGTCCACCACGCCTCTGATCACGTTCCCGTTGGCATCTCGCTTCGACTTGAAGTAGCGGGTGTACGGTTCCTCTCTGCCCTTCTCGCAGACAGCCACGGTCGGAAAACCTTCCTCGATCGCGCCATCGTAGACGTCCAGGCCCGAGTGCGAGGCGATGCATCCGATCTTTATCTTGCTCTTGTCATAACCGCTGAGAACTTCGAAAACCTTCTCCCTTTCTATCAACTCCCCACCTCTTTGGCGGCAAGGGTGTAGGCGTATTTAGAGCTATTCGTGGGCAGGAATCGTAAAGTATATTACTATATTCGAATATGCGTATATAGAGTGATATCATGGCGAACAAGATGACCCTGATAGTATTCTCCGGCACTGTCGACAAGCTCATGCCTGTCGGGATACTCGCAAGCGGTGCTGTGGCAATGGGGATGGAGGTGGAGATTTATCTGACCTTCTGGGGACTTCAGGCCTTCAGGCAGGGCGCTCCCCAGCAAGTGACGAAGATGAGCGCGGAGTACGAGGACATGGCTCCCATGATGATGCAGCTCATGAAGGAGAAGAACATGCCTTCCTGGTACGACACCCTCAAGCAGGCGAAGGAGCTCGGGACCGTCAGGGTACACGCATGCGCGGCCACCATGGACCTGATGGGAATGACGAAGGAGGACCTCGACCCGATGGTTGACGACATCGTCGGCGTGGCGGAGTACGTTGAGTTCGCGAGGGAGTCCGAGATAACGCTGTTCATGTAGCTGGAGGGTTAGGTCTGTACGAAATCGACAGGACGGTTGACGCGAGGGACACTTTCTGTCCAGGACCCTTGATGGAACTGATACGAGCGGTGAAAGAGGGAGAGGTCGGAGAGGTCATCGCCGTGTGGTCCAAGGACGCCGGCTCGCAAAGAGACATTCCTCTGTGGATTGAGAAGGCAGGTCACGAGCTTCTTGCAGTCAACGAGAAGGAAGAGTACAACGAGTTCGTGATCAAGAAGCTCAGATAGACCCGCGGATACTGAGGCGGTAAAAATGAAGAAAGTTGTCGTTCTTGGTGGCGGAGTCGGAGGAAGCGTCGTCGCCAATCACCTTGCTAAGAAGGCTAAGCGCGGGGACTGCAAGATCACCGTGGTAGATGAAGACGGCAAGCACGTGTACCAGCCGGGGTTCCTCTACGTCACCCTCGGGAAGCAGAGCCCCGCCAAGCTCGTGAGAAACGAGAGAACGCTTCTCAAGAGAAGCGTGGACATGGTCACGTCGAGGGCCGAGAGGATCGACCCCGGGGAAAGAACGGTCCATCTCGCGGGCGGTAAGAAGCTCGACTACGATTACCTGGTGATCGCGACAGGCTCGACCCTGCATCCTGAGCAGGTCCCTGGCTTCGAAGGTGCCCACCATTTCTACAGCCTGGAGGGTTCGATAGGCCTCAGGAACGCCCTGATGAAGTTCAACGGCGGGGACGTCGTAGTCGCCGTTGGAGGCGTTCCCTACAAGTGCCCTCCCGCCCCTGCGGAGTCCGCGTGCCTCTTGGACTACTACTTCACAAAGAGGGGAATCAGGGACAAGGTCAACCTGAAGTTCCTGTCTCCTCTCGGCCGCGTCTTTCCCCTGGAGTCTTTGGATCCCTTGGTCACTGAGGTCTTCAAGCAGAAGAATGTCGAGACCACGATCTTCTTCAATATCGAGTCGATAGATCCGAAGTCCAAGAAAGTGGAATCGCTCGAGGGCGAGACGGTCAACTACGATCTCCTGATAGCCATCCCACCCCACAGCGGGGCGGATGTGGTGATAGACTCTGGATTAGGAGACAGAGGCGGATGGATTCCAACCGACAGGCACTCGCTTCTCGCGAAGGGGCACGGCGACATCTATGTGGTCGGTGACGCAACCGACATACCTATCTCAAAGGCTGGCGCGACCGCTCACTACGAGGGGCTGGTCGTCGGCGACAACATCGCCGCTAGGCTGAACGGGCAATCACCGCCAGACAACTACGATGGCAAGGTCACGTGCTTCTGTGATGCGGGCTTCCACAAAGGGATAATGATGACATTCGACTACGAGAACCCGCCAGTGCCTCCACCGCTGAATCGAAGACACTACCTCGGAAAGATGATGATAAACAGGCTCTACTGGATGCTCATTCCGAAGGCGAGGGTCTAGATGCCGCTCAACGATGAGAGGATTTACACACTGCAGGCAAGTCTGTGCAAGGCTCTCTCGAATCCGGTAAGGCTGATGATAATCGACATTCTCAAGGATGGCGAGGCGAGCGTCAGCGACCTGCAAGAGAAACTGGGAAGGCAGCAGTCCAACCTGTCGCAACATCTGGCGGTCCTCCGAGGGAACGGGATAGTCAAGAATCGCAGGGAAGGCACGACGATGCTGTACTCTCTGACAAGCCCGAAGATAGTCGAAGCCTGCTCTTTGGTCAGACAGATTCTGCGGGAGCAGAGCGAAGAGCTCGGGAAGCTGATGAAGGGTCCGTAGTCCATCTGTGCTCGGTCACGGCATCTGCAGTGGCTCCGTACGGGGAAGTGTATAGCCCCGGGCAGATTCGAACTGCCGTCTAGAGATCCAGAACCTCTTATGATTGGCCGGCTGAGGCTTTGAGCCTGGCCTTTGACCGCTACACTACGGGGCTGCGCGCACTCCGCAAAG
>JAJISH010000321.1 GCA_022848825.1 Thermoplasmatota archaeon | reverse complement strand
AAGATATCGAAGAGCGCATCCAGAATCACAGGGGTATCCCGAGCTGACTCTTGATGACCATTCTCCCCAGCGCCTCGAAGGCCTCCTGGACGCCCTCTCCGGTCTTCGCGCTGGCGTACATGAAGGGCGCCTCGAACGCCTTGGCGATCTCCGCGGCCTCCTTGTCACCGAACTCGGCCTTGTCCTCGAGGTCCACCTTGTTCAGGGCGATCATTATGGGGACCTTGCCCGCCTCCTTGATCGTGGAGTCCACCCAGTCGTCCAGGTCCACAAGGGTCTTCTTCCTCGTAAGGTCAGCGACCGCGAGAACGCCGTTGGCGCCGTAGAAGTACGCATCCTTCAGCAGTTCGCGGAAGCCCTTCTCCCCCATTATGTCCCAGACGGTCAGGTCCAGCTGGATGTTGACGTCCTTGCCCTCGAACTCGAGCTCCTTCTTGGAGACCTTCGTCCCTATCGTGGTGATGTACTTGTCGTCGAACTCGTTCACAACGAATCTCCTGATTAGGCTCGTCTTCCCGACGGCCTTCTCCCCAACGAGGCAGACCTTTGACTTCAACCTTCTAGTCTCAACCATGCACATTCCCTCGAGCCGGACGGTACCAGACACTGCAAAAATCGGGCACAGCCTATATAACCCTATCGAGACGGTTCTCGCGGGTCAAGCTGACCCTTCAGGATGCGCTCGCCGAGCTTCTCGAACGTGGCCTCCACGTTCTCCCCCGTCTTCGCGCTGGTGTAGAGGTACTCGGCGTTGAACGCCCTGGTGGACTGGTCGAGCTCGGTCTCGCCGTACATGACCATGATCTCGTCCTTCAGGTCCACTTTGTTGACTGCGTAGATCACGGGGATCTCTCCGACGACGCCGAAGACGGATTCGATCCAGTCGTCCAGCTCCCTCAGCGTGTTGTACCTCGTGAGGTCGCAGACGGCCAGGATGCCCTTCGTGCCGTGGAAGAAGGCCTCCTTCGTGAGGTCCCTGAACGTCTTCTCGCCCATGATGTCCCAGATGACCATGATGAGGTGGACGTTCATGTCCGCTTTGGGCACCTCGAAGCTCATCTCCTTCTTGGAGACCTTCGCGCCCAGCGTCGTGATGTACTTGTCCTCGAACTGGTCCTTGACGTATCTCCGAATGAGGCTGGTCTTCCCGACCGCCGCCTCGCCGACCAGACAGATCTTTGCCTTGAGCGTTTCCTCCCTCACAGCGATACCGCCTTTATTGGCCTCAGACAATAATTCTACGTTGCAGATAAACCTATTGGGGCAATTCTCAGTAACTATTTCTATTCCTGGGTCGTTCCCCTCCCGATGAAGAAGCGAACAAGGCTCATCCTGGCGCTGGACGTGACGGACAGGCAGGAGGCGATGCGGGTCGTTTCGGAGGTTGCCGACCACGTCGACGCCGTGAAGGTGGGCTATCCAGCAGTGCTCCCGCTGGGGATGGAGCTCGTGGAGGAGATCTCCGGGAGCGCGGACGTCATCTGCGACTTCAAAGTGGCGGACATACCCAACACGAACCGCCTCATCGTGGAGGAGGTCTTCAGGCGGGGCGCGAGCGGCGTCATCGTGCACGGCTTCATGGGTACAGACTCGGTGCGGGCATGCGTCGACGCAGCGGATGGTGACGTCTTCGTCCTGGCAGAGGCGAGCCATCCCGGCGGGAAGGAGTTCACACAACCCGTGGCGGACAAGTTGGCCCGCCTGGCGGTCGAGGCAGGCGCGAGCGGGATAATAGCTCCCGCCACACGTCCTGAGCGGGTGAAAGAACTGAGGGAAATCGTCGGACCGCTGCTCATACTATGCCCGGGCGTGGGCACCCAGGGCGGCTCCGCCTCGGACACTATTCTGGCGGGGGCGGACTACGTCATTGTCGGGCGGTCGATCTACCAAGCGAAAGACCCGAAGGCCGAAGCTTCGAGAATAGTCGGCGAGATAGGATCCGTCCTGTGAAGAGACCACGCGATCCACGCTCCTAGTCGCCTCTCGGATTGACAGTATCGGATTCCACCATCAGCACCACCGTCCTTTCGTCGGCCCTCGTTCGATGCTCGACGCCTTTCGGTACCGTATACGCTTGATTCTGGCCTAGCTCGATCGTGCCACCCTGCAGATCCAGCA
>JAJISH010000320.1 GCA_022848825.1 Thermoplasmatota archaeon | reverse complement strand
GGCGCCCTTCGCTATCTTCTCTCGAACAACGGGAACCGCATCGAGCATGACCTCGTTGGCGACGACCCACATTCGATCTTCGGCCCGCTCGAAGATCCTCTCAGCGTGTTGTATGTTGTTAACGGCACCGTCGATCCGCTCGCCCCCGCTCAGGTCCCCAAGACGAGAAACGAACTGCGGGGGAAGAAGCGAGAGCTCCTGGTCGCGAAAGAAGTCTGAATGTGTCGCAAGGAAATCAATCGCGGGAAGAAGCCATAGGACAACCTGGCCCAGAGGGGCAGTGCGGTACGTGCCATCAGGGTTCTTCTCGACCAGACCAAACTTCCCGAGCCGATCCAAGTTCATCGTGGTCTCCTGAACGCTGGCATTGACCTGATCGGCCAGGGCCTCTACAGGCTTCGCCTGAACTGCAACGCTTCGAACAATGTCGATCCTGGCGGGATGAGAAAGCTCACGTAGTAGTTCCCATGCATGCATAATAGACCTCCCCCTGTCTCCAGCGGCCTCGTGTATTAGGAAAGTCCGCTCCTATTTATGGGTTTGGCTGGGCACGGGCGTCTCCCGGTCAATAGGACACGAAACCACGAAGGTGGACACCAGTAGATTTTATCAATGACCTATCTGAATACCCATCAAACTCGGAACTGAGGATGGCTGATGAGCGAGTTGAGTGACGCACCCGTGCTGAACGATTGGAAGAGAACTGACAAGAGGATATTGTGGTTCTTCTCAGTGTTGTTCCTCCTGGAGCTCTCAGCGGTCGTAGCTTATGGGATCCTCTTTTGGCCTGTGGATTTGGTCAGCCTGATTGGCAGTTTCCTTGGCGGGTTAGTCTTCGTCTTTGCCGCCACAGGGATTCTGGCGTTCAAGTACCACAACGGAAGAGGCATCATACCCATGAGGACTGTCCTCAAACGGTTCGCACAGATTTCGTTGGCGGCTTCCCCAGTGCCTACGGTGGTCTTGGTTGTCAACATTGGTGATACAGTTGCGGACGGTCTCCAGCTCTTCGTTATGTCTGTGTCGCTCTTTGCCGCCATGGTTCTTGCGGTATTCCTCGCGTTGCTGCTGATGTTGGTCATGGGCTTTGGCATCGTTGGCGTCCTAGCTGTCTTGGAAAGGCGATTCGCGCCTGACATCCTTGCCGATATAAGGAAGATAACTCCAAACGCAATGGACCCGAGAGAAGGCGGGAAGACGAAGGCGACATATCGAATACTCCAGTGGTTGTACGACATACCCGATGTCCTGGACACGAGCACTCTCTCCGTGAGCCTGAGTGCACCAAGGAAGGTCTTTCCGTGGCAGGCCTTCAGGACAGCGATGGTCTGGCAGGTCATCTTCAGTGCCATTCTCGCGATCTACATCAGCCTCAACCCCTTTCTCGCGGGAGGGGCAGACCCCACGGAGCAGTTCACGAACCTTTTCAGCCTGTCCTCGAGCCTGTCCTTCTTCATTCCCTTTCTGGTCCTGCCATGGTTCCTCTATCGCCGGTTGAACGCCCGCATCAAGGGCCCTGTCAAGGACTTCAAGCTGTACGACGGGCTCAAGTCCCGCATGGCGCAGACTCTCACCGCGGTGGGGATGCTCATCGTCTTTGTCCGTCTCGCGCTCGTGAGCGTTGACATTCAGACGATCGTGGGTACGTTTGCCATCTTCTACTTCTTCTTCGTCATCGGAGCGATGATCTTCACGTTCACATACTTCAACTACTTCGATGATGACCTCGCCGCGAGTGTTGGGGCCGAGTGCAGAAAGAGGCTCGGCAGATAGAGGGTACGAACTCCCCTGGCCGTAATCGCTCACGCTCTATGGTGGTCCGCGATCGTGGAAGACAATCACAGTGACGCTCTCCTCGACGGTGTTGCCCGATGCATCACTCGCCTCGTACACGATTGTGTACGTCCGCCCATCCTCCCGTCCAGAGCGCTCAGTCCTAAGGAGAATGGAGGTGTCTGGAGTGCCCAACTCCGCGTCGGCGATGTCGTTGAAAGTGTGTCCATCTCCCCGCCCATCGTCGGGTTCGTCGCTCGCCACCGCGATTAACCTAAATGTCGGCGCCGAGTCGCAAACGTCCACAACGACCACGTCAAAAGTGACCTCCACGTATTTGTGATTCGGCGGCCAGAGGCTCGGCGGATGGGGGGTAACCGTCAGGTCGGGTGGCGTCGTATCCACGACCTCCACTTGCAGGGTGTCAATGCCGGTGAGTCCCCAGGGATCGGTGACTCGCAAGGTGATACCGTGTGTCCCCAGGGGCAACGTCTCCGCGAGAACTGCATCCGTTCCCAGCAGGGTCTCGGTGACGAGCCCGAAATCCTCGAACCACTCATACTGATCGATGGCCTCAACCGCTCCGGGTGGCGTGGCGTCCGTTGCCGCAGTGTCTGGATCAAAAGACCCGGACCCATCAAGGATGACGTCGGCCCCGTCGAATCCCGTGCACTCAAGGGTCTCGTCAATCCCGGCGGCGGCCACTGGCGGGCATTTCCAGTTGTTTGCCCGAACGGCATCCACATCGAAGCCCGCTGAAGGGGCCCCCGTCAAGCCGTCTCCCTGGTCCGTGAGGCGGACGTAGTGGGCAGTTGCGAGGCCGCTCCCATCGAGATCGTATCCCGCGGTCCCCTCTCCAACGCCCAAGGACACCCATGCGATCCCATCAACGCTCGCCTCTACTTCGACGCGTTCTGGGACGCCCGCATCCTCGTACACTATGATGTCCGGTCCGGTGTGATCCACGAGCCCATTGTCCACGAAACGGAGGATGAGGGATCCGCCGTCCCCGAGGGCCACACTCTCGTCCAGCCCCCCAGGCCCAGCATCCGGGTCCCCCAGGGCGTTCGCCGGATCATCGAAGCCAGCCCCCACGCCGGGGCCTGGTGTGAAGGAGATTATGGCATCCGCCGCGGCAGTGCACTCCGAGGAGATCGCCCCGAACCCGTAGTCGAGCATGATGGGGGCGTCGACGTACCGGAGTCCGCTCCCCCAAGGTCCTGAGTTCAATACGACACCAAGAACGGACTTACCCTGCCGCTCGGAGTGGAAAACGAGGGACTCCCCCGCGTTGCTTGTAGTGCCCGTCTTCACCCCGTTGGCCCCTGGATACACGTCGGCTTGGCTACCACATCGGCCCGCAATGAGGCGGTTTGTCATACAGAGGGTCGTGTCCTTGGAAGTGCCGTTCCACCACTCCCATGTCGTCGTGGGGTATTGACCTGTTCGGACGATTTCGGCGAACAGATCGTCTTGTAGAGCGAAGTCGGCCAGGATTGAGAGGTCGCTGGCGCTTGAGAAGTGGCCAGGGGCGTCCCGGCCGTGAGGGTTCGCGAAGTCCGTGTGCGTCAGACCTAATTCCACGGCTCGGTCATCCATAAGGACTGAGAACGCCCCTCCATTGGCACCCTCGCCCGGCCCGCTGATCTCCTCTGCGATGGCTATCGCCGCATCGTTCCCAGAAGGCAACATGAGGCCGCGCAGCAGGTCGTCGAGGCGAATCTCATCGTTCGTCGCCAGACCCATTGTTGAGCCCCCGACACCAGCGGCGGCCGCGCTCGCCGTAACGGTGGTATTGATACTCAGGAAATCTGGATCGAGTGGCGACAATTCCGTGCGCTCAATGGTGAGCAGGGCCGTCATCATCTTCGTTGTGCTAGCCATTGCGCGTTCCGTGTCAGGGGCCTTGGTATCCACAACGATGTATGGTTCCCGGATGGTCACAATGGCCGAGAGGGCGTTCACAGGGGGCATGGTGTTCGGGACTGGCAATGTGCGTCCTTGTTGGGTTCCCACTCCACCTGATGACCCGTCCGACCTCGGGGAGGGTCCGCTTGCGAAGGGCAGTGCCACTGCAGTAATCATAGTCAAGCTCACTAACAATGCCAGTAACCAGGGTCTGTACAACTCTACCCCCCCAACTCTGTATTGAAGTCTGGGGTATTTTAACGTTCCGTGGCTTCTGGCACGTGCAATGCTTCCTGGCTACGCGAGAAATCGGGTTTCAGAGTGAGCCCCCATTGAATCCTTCTATCCTTCTCCCAGCCGTGGGAAACACCGGCTGTCTCGGTACATAGAACCGCGAATTGATTCTCTGCTAGCGATAAGAGTACGGGCTCACGGGAACCCGTACTGAAATGACTGGCTCGAAATCAATGAAGCTCGCATTCGAAGGAGTCTCGCTCCGTCTTTCCCCTTTTTCTGTCTGCTCCGGGGACCACCAAAATCCTCGTCCACTCCTCGGATAGCATACGAGAAATCGATGCCAAGGGGGTGAGGACGGGAGTGGTCCCGACTATTGGTCGGTTTTTTGGAAAGATTGAATATTACAACGATCCATGGCATGCCTGCAGGTGAAGTAGTTCATGGTAACTATGATACGAGATTATCATTGGGCCAAAGACTTTGAGTCTGTCCGAGGATTTCTTGCAGATATATTCAACGTAAGGAGGGCCTATACAAACTGGATACCCACAGAGTTAGAGAATCTTAAATTCGGTCCAGGCGGAACAGAGTATCTTGACGAGGAGGACGATTATCTAAAGATCTGGGAAGCATTCGATGAAGCTCAACAGAACGAGTTGAGGATCATAGCAGTATCTTACACAAAGCCCTCTGGAGATTGTTGGCTATCCGTTCACCCCAACTATACATCTGCTGCAAGAGAGATAGTGTTGTGGATGCAGAACCGAGTGAAAGAGATGAAGGGGGACGATGTCGAAGAAGTGAAAATGAAACTCGTTGTCGATGACGATGATGAGGATCGCATTCTGCTATTATCGGATTTGGGATTCAAAAAAGGCGAGATTGAAGGGGATAAGCAAGTGCGACCCGTAGATTCGCCAGTTCCAGCATATGATCTACCTGAAGGGTACACAATACGAGGTGCGGTTATCGAAAAGGATTTCCTGAAGTATCGCGAGGTTCAGATGACTGTCTTCCCCCACATTGTAAGCATGTCTATGGAACTGCTTCAATTATATGGCACTGCGTCTTTTTACCAAGAAGATCTTGACATTGTTGCCGTGGATCCAGACGGCAAATTTGCGGCATTTTGCACGGCTAGAATTGATCCTCTGAGCAAGATTGCAGAACTTGAACCAGTTGGAACACATCCTGACCATAGAAAGCGGGGATTGGCAAAGGCCGTGATTTGTGAGAGTCTTAAGCGTCTAGAAAAGTACAGGCCATCGGCAGTTGTCATCTTGGGGGCGGCTCCAACTGAGGGGGCTAGACGATTATACGAGTCCGTGGGATTTGTGAACGAAGGAGCGAGACATCACTGGTCAAGAAGGGTACGGGCTCACGGGGATTCGAACCCCGGTCACAGGCTCCGAAGGCCTGCAGGATAATCCAGACTACCCTATGAGCCCAACTCTGAAAACATACCGCTGATAGTTATTCCTTTTGGTGAAGAAGACGGGAGCGGATAGCAT